>NZ_RCCA01000002.1 GCF_003663845.1 Chryseobacterium sp. 7 | reverse complement strand
GTAAATATCATAAAAATATGGCAGTTCTTACCGGCTATGAGCTTTCTTTAAGCCAATCCTTAAAGCAGGGTTCTGATGTATGGCTTAATAATCCAAGAGTTCCAAGAGAAGCTTCAGGAACTTCCGGTATGACGGCTGCAATGAACGGTTCCGTAAATTTATCCACAGATGACGGCTGGATCCCGGAATTTGCCAGGCATGGAGAAAACTCTTTCGTAGTTCCTAAAGCAGATTATCAGAATATGAGCATCTATGAGCAGGATAATTATGATCTGAATACATTATACGAAATTCTGGAAAACGAAATTCTTCCAACCTATTATGACCGCCCTGACCAATGGAGAAAAATTCAGCAGAACGCTATGAATGATGTAAAAGACCATTTCAACAGCGACAGGATAGCTGACGAGTATTACAGACTGCTTTACAACGAAGCGAAATAATCATTTTTTTTCGTTTTTCAATACAAAATGCCCGGGAAAATTTTCCCGGGCATTTTGTATTGAAGTTTATTTGCTTTTTTTCTTTGAAGGCACTTTCAACCCCTTTTCTCTCGCCTCAGAAATACCGATAGCTACGGCTTGTTTTCTGCTCGTCACTTTCTTTCCGGAAGAAGACTTCAGTTTTCCTTCCTTAAATTCGTGCATTACCTTTCCTACTTTGTCCTGAGCTTTGTCTGAATATTTCGTTTTGCTCATGATCTGATTTTTTTAAGATTTTGGCAGGGAAACCCCTAGTTCATATACACATGCATGCTTCAAATATTTTGAACGCTCTCTTGATGTTACCGATTCAAAATGGTCATTTTTGAGCACAATAATCGGGTCTTCTGTATTTTCAATTTCGAAATTGGCAAAATACCTTTCATCCGGACTGGTTTTATCATTGCTGGCTTTTATTTTCTGCAGCTCATCCGCATATTTTCTGAATCCCGGATCAGAGGAGTGGATAAATTTATACTCATCGCCTGCATCAACATAATAATGAAGTTTTTTCTCAATTAAACCTGCTTCATCCGTAATTTCGGGATTATCGTTTCCATCTCTGAACACCACTTCTACCAATGTTCCTCCTTTTTTATAAGCACATTCTTCGGCGTCTTTAAAACTGGAAAAACCTGTATAAACGATCTGGTCGTTCAATACATAACGGTTCAGTTTCTGGTTGTATGCATTCGTTTCCATAATTATCATTTGATTTGATTTATACTTATTATATATTCAATTTTTTTGCCAAATTGCCTTTTTTAATAAATTTCATTATTGAATATTTTCACTACATTAAATTCGAAAACTAAAAAATATTCTCTGCAAACTCTATACAATCTTAAATTACAATATAAAATCAGCATATTAGGTTCTGATTTTATTTTATATGGTTATATAAGTAAGAATTATTAAATTTGGAATCATTAAAATTGAAAATGAAAAAACTCCTTTTAACTCTCACTGTGGCTGCAGTATTTCAAAATGTGTCAGCACAGGAAATTACTTTAGATAAAATATATTCAGGATATTACCGTGGAAAAGGGATCGCAGGGATTACTTCAATGAAAAACGGAGAAAATTATCTTGTGATTGAACCTTCAGGAATTGCAAAATATTCTTACAAAACTTCACAGAAAGAAGGAAATCTTGTGGACGGAAAGTTTGAAAGCTATATTTTTTCTGATGATGAATCTAAAATTCTTTTACAGACAGGAAGCCAGCCTATTTACAGACATTCTTTTTTAGGAAAATTTGATGTAAAAGACTTAAAATCCGGAAAAGTAATCAGTCTGAATGAAGGTAAAACAGTTCAGGAGCCAACATTTTCTCCGGACGCCACCAAAGTGGCATTCATTTCTGACAATAATCTGTTCTATCAGGATCTTGCCTCAGGAAAAATCACTCAGATTACAACTGACGGTAAAAAGAATGCTATTCTGAATGGGTTAGCAGATTGGGTTTATGAAGAAGAATTCGGACATGCAAGACAGTATGAGTGGACAAAAAATTCTGATGCTATCGTATTTGTAAAGTCTGATGAAAGTCAGGTTCCGGAAATTTATATTCCAATCTATGGAAAAAGCCTTTACCCAGCGGAAATGCGTTATAAATATCCAAAAGCAGGTGAGAAAAACTCTGTAGTTTCAGCACAGCTATACCGTCTTGATAACGGAAAAACAATGCAGCTGAATTTAGGTTCTTTCAAAAATTACTACATCCCGAATGTATTCCAGACTGCAAAGCCTGATGAAATTGTTTTAATAACTTCTGAAAGAATTCAGAATGCTTCAGATATTTTAAAAGTAAATACTAAAACAGGAGCTGTTCAGAAATTATTCACCGAAACAGATGATAAGTGGATTGATACAGACAGCCCTACTCTAGAGTTCCTTGAGGATGATTCTTTCCTTTGGTCTTCTGAAAGAGACGGAAACCGCCACCTTTACTGGTATGACAAAGATGGTAAGCTTAAAAAACAGATCACAAAAGGAAACTGGGAGGTAACGGATTATTATGGTTTTAATCCAAAATCCAAAGAAATTTACGTTCAGACTACTGAAAAAGGAAGTATTAATAAGGTAGTTTCCAAAGTAAATATTGAAAACGGAAAATCTCAGCTGATCTCTAATGCAGAAGGAAACAATTCTGCCAATTTCAGCAAAAACTATAATTATTTCATTGAAACTTCTTCTACCGCTGCAAGACCATACACATATGTTTTGAAAGACGGAAACGGAAAAGCGGTGAAAGAGCTTCAGAACAACAATGATCAGTTGCAGAAATTAAAAACGGATAATTTTGTTGAGAAAGAATTCATCACCATTCCAAATGCTGTAGGTGATCAGATGAATGCCTGGATCATGAAACCTAAAAACTTTGATCCGAATAAAAAATATCCTCTGTTTATGTTCCAGTATTCAGGACCGGGATCTCAGCAGGTTGCTAACTCATGGGATAATGGGAATGCAATGTGGTTCAACCACCTTGTACAAAAAGGATATATTGTAGCGTGTGTAGACGGACGCGGAACCGGCTATAAAGGAGCAAAATACAAGAAAGTAACCTATATGAACTTAGGAAAATATGAGATTGAAGATCAGATTACTGCTGCAAAGTGGTTCGGGAACCAGTCTTATGTTGATAAGAGCAGAATCGGAATGTTTGGATGGAGCTTCGGTGGTTATATGACCAGCTTAGCAATGACTAAAGGTGCTGATGTTTTCAAAGTGGGAATTGCTGTAGCACCGGTAACCAACTGGAGATATTATGACTCTGTATACACCGAAAGATTTATGAGAACCCCTCAGGAAAACCCTGATGGATATGATAAAAACTCACCAACAGAATATGCCAATCTGTTGAAAGGAAAATTCCTATTAATCCACGGAACCGCTGATGATAATGTTCACTTCCAGAACTCTATGGAATTCTCTGAAGCTTTGATTCAAAACAAAAAACAGTTTGATTTCATGGCTTATCCTGATAAAAACCACGGAATTTATGGTGGGCAGACAAGACCTCAGTTGTATCAGAAAATGACGGATTTTATCCTGAACAATCTATAAATATCAAATTTATATCTAACAAAATCCCTTTCAGAAGTTCTGAAAGGGATTCTTTTTACACATTCATCAAGGATATTTTACAGCTTTATCCAATTCTATAGGATTATTAAAGGCTTTTAATTTTTTTCTTTCGTTGGCTTCTGCAGGTTTCAGTTCCTCTTTTGTAAGAATGGTTCCGTCATCAAGCTGTAATTTTTTTCCTTCAGGAAGAGTTAGTCTTCCGTTCATTATATATTTGAAAGGATTATCATACAATTCCAATCTTAATTTATTCAATTTAGCATGATCTACAGGAATAGCCCTGGAAATAGAATTCTCTAACGAAATCCGTTTATAATTCTCAGGAATTTTCCCGCTTTTGATGACTTTAAAGTAATATTCTTTTTTAGCATCATAAAGCTCCATGATCAATCCAGGCAAGCCATTAAATTTATAGGGACCGTAAGGGATCGGGATATCTTTGGTGAACCACGCCACCCAACTTCTTCCTCCAAACTCTGTTACAGCTTTTTGAACAGGATAACCTCCGAATGTTTTGGTACTGTCTGAAATTTCCCAATGCTGCTCTGCCTTTTCATTAATCTTATAGAAATTTACATCTCCTATATATTCATAATTCTGATATTCATTGCTATTATTTTTTTTTATCAGAAATGAAGTCAGCTTATAACCTTTGTATCCATATTGATTTTTAACTGAAAATATTGAATCATTTACATAATAAAGTCTATTGTAATAAGCTATATCATTAGGTGTAGTATCAAGATTAAAATTCTCTTTTATCAGATTCTGAGAAGTAGAATCTTTTTTAGAAGTTACTTCATAGATAAATCTGTTACTTTGGGAAAAACAAATAAATGTTCCCAATAATAAAAATAATAGCTTTTTCATAGTTTAATATTTATCCCATCATCTCAGATATGAAATATTCCAAATCTGCTCTGTCATATTCAATAGGGTATTGATATCCATTGATAAAGATATCCGGTGTAAAATTAATATCATTAATATTTCTCCATTTTTTCTGGTTGTTTAAAATAGAAATAACATGATCTTGATTTGTAAACAAATGAGAGTATTTATTATTCCATTTGCTGATACCATTTTTATCTGTTCTTATCGTATACCACTCTTCCAAAGCTACAAAAAAAGTTGTCTTATCTTCCGAATTTTCATAAATGCAGGCCATATTTATATAGGTAGAAGCTAATTCTTCTGAAAAATTTTCAAGATCTGCATCCAGCACAAGACGAATATTAATTTGATTACTGTAATTATGTATTATTCTCATAAATGTTGGATAGAATTCCTTACAGTATTTACATGAAGGATTCGTTACCAAAGTCAGCGTTAAGTTAGCATCAGAAGTTCCAAAATTAAACGAGCTCAAAAAATCATCATTAAGAGTTTTCTTTTGAATTGCAAGGTTATTTCTGAAGAAAGTATAGTTTCTTTTAAACCTCGAGCTTTTTACAATTTCTTCTTTCAGTTTATTATTCCACTTAACTTTCTCCTTTAAATAAAGCAGAAATAAAGCAGAAGCCAAAACAAATAATCCATATAAAACAATAGAAAATGGATTAATCTTTATCAATGCGTTAGGCAAAAGGTACAAAAGAGCCAGCTGAGCATAAACACAAACTATAATACCAATACAAACCGGACATAGCTTTTTAATAACAATGATTTGGTAATACAATGAAACAAACGAGACAGGTATAAAGAGATAGAAGATATACTTGTATATAAAATAGTAAAAACTGAGATCTTTATAGATTGCTAAAACTATAAAACTGATAATTTGAGAGAAAAAGAATAATAAAGAGATCTCAGATATATCAAAAAACTTCCATTTTTTATAATTAAATACATAATCACAATCTGTTTTCAACATTTTATTCTGGCATACCCCTAAAGGAATGACGGTTCCTTTACCATGAGTTTTTTTATAAGCTTCATAGGAAAGGAAAATCCCTAAAAATGAAAGTGACACAAATGCGGCACCTGTATAAAAGAAAGAAAAATCCAATAATAAAACAGATACCATGAGAGCGCCCAATAAAATAGAGCTCCATAAGAACAGATTATTTTTTTTGTTTTCGTTGTAAAAGCTTTCTGATTTATCTACTAATAAGACAACATTGGACGCTGAGAGATTATAATTCTTTTTGTCTTCCAATTTAAAACCTTCATCATTGATGGATATAAAATTTTCAGGTAACAACTCAACATCTTCTTCATCTATTTCAAACACTGAACAATCAATATTAAAAAAATGAAGCGTATCGGAAAAAGACAGAATATTAGGAAATTCCGGATGACCATTTAATTGATATTCAAACTCATTCTTATCAACATGAATATCAATAAGATTTAAATAGCTTGTTAGTATATTAATATTTTTCTTCATAAATACTTAAAAATAATCAGCAATGAAATTTCATTGCTGATTAAGATTTTAATTTTAGTTACAACATCCTCCTCCACATCTTGCACTTCCGTCTCCAGCACAACCAGCTTGTACACAGCCGCACTCTACATCTCCACCTTCACCGATTCCGATAGAAATTCCTCCTCCGTTTCCAATTTTTCCTCCTTTAAGAGATCTCAACTCATTTCTAGATAGACTTGCTTTCTTAATTTTTAAAGAATTGCTTTTCATAATGTTTTAATTAAATATTCTGTGTCATTATTGACTTTTCAAAACTATAAATTAAATCATCCAATAAAATAAATATATCAGGTATTTTTCCGGCATTTTTCTTGCAAAAGTTGTACATGTTTCGCATATTTGTAATAGACATTAAGAAATAATGAAGCAAGAAAAACTAAGAAACCTACGGAAACTCAAAGGCATCTCTCAAGAGAAGATGGCCAAAATTTTATTTACTGATCCTTCCAATTACTCCCGGAAAGAACGGGGTGAGGTAAGGATACATGAAGAAGAATGGAAGAAAATAGCTGAATCGCTCAGCGTTCCCATTTCTGATATTAAGGAAGATGAAGAACGAGTAATCAGTACTAATAATCCTATATTCAAAGACACATCCCAGTATCAGTACACCCAAAATCTCAATTGTTCAATAATTGAAAATTTGCAGGACTATATTGGTTTTCTAAAACAAAAAATTGGTGAGCTACATGAAGAAAATCAAGTACTAAGATCTCAAAATGGATTTTAATCCATAGAGTATTATATAATTAGAATATTATATAGTATCATTTATGAATAATCAAATTCCCTTTCAAAAAAATTGAAAGGGAATTTGCATTTATTTTATTAATCATTTACACTTGTATTATTTATTTTATCAATTAAAATTAAAAACTTATTTTTGGAAAATTTGAAAATTGAATATATGAAGACTAAACATCCTAAAGGGCTGCCTTTTCTCTTTTTTACAGAAATGTGGGAGCGTTTCGGGTACTACCTGATTCTTGGAATCTTTGTGCTGTATGTTATTGAGCCTGCCGGTATGAAAGGAGGGCTTGGACTGCCGGACAAAACTGCTGATGATATTTTCGGAACCTACATTGCCTTAACCTATCTGACTCCTTTCATTGGAGGATTTCTGGCAGACAGAGTGTTAGGTTATATTAAATCTACCCGTAGTGCATTATAAAAAAGGTTATTCATAATACGAAAAATTCGTATATTGTATTGACTATCAATCTGATACATAATGAATAACCTAGATGCAATTTACAATTTTATTTTAAATGAATTAAAGAAGTTAATCTCAGATGAGAACTTTTATTTCAAACCAATTAAGCCAAAACTGTCTGATTTAGAGATTGTTGCTCTTAATATTTCTGCAGAATATTTATCGATAGATTCAGAATACCAGCTATTTAGACATCTGTCAAATTCAAAATTAAACGGAATGATCGAAAGAAGTGTTTACAACCGTAGAAAGAGGAAATTATTCCTGCATTTGGAAAGGATTCGAAAGCTTATAGTTGTTCGGTTTAATGAGATTGAAAACGTTTTTATTATTGACTCTATGCCTTTGGAAATTTGTAGAAATGCAAGAGCAAAACGCTCCAAAATTTGTAAAGAAAGTGAATTTTCATTTCCAAGTAGAGGTTATTGCGCTTCCCAGTCCAGTTATTATTACGGTTACAAACTGCATGCAATATGTTCTGTTTCCGGGGTTTTTCAAAGTTTTGACATTTCTACGGCAAGCATTCATGATATTCATTTTTTGCAGGATATAAAACATCAAATTAATGACTGTACATTGATCGGAGATCGAGGTTATTTGTCCGCTCAGGTACAATCTGACTTGTTCAATTATGCAAATATAAAACTGGATACACCAATGAGAATCAATCAAAAAAATTACCAAAAACAGAAATATATTTTCAGAAAATCGAGAAAGAGAATTGAGACCCTGTTTTCTCAACTTTGTGATCAATTTAAAATTAGAAGCAACTATGCAAAATCATTTAATGGCTTTAAGACAAGGATATTGAGCAAAATAACAGCACTAACTTTTATTCAATTTGTAAATGTTTTTGTCTTTAATAGAAAAATGAACAATATTAAAATTGCGTTAGTTTGATAATGCACTACGAGTTAAATCTATCTATCTTGGTGGTTTTTTAATGGCTGCAGGATATATAGGAATGGGTGTTTTTAAGGACTTACCATTGTTTTATGCATCTCTGGCATTAATTATCATTGGAAATGGTTTCTTTAAACCTACAATTTCAACATTATTAGGAAATCTTTATTCTGAAGAACCTTATAAAGCCAACAAAGACTCCGGATACAATATTTTCTATATGGGAATCAATATCGGAGCGTTTATCTGCAACATCATTGCCGCTTTCATGCGTAATAAATTCGGTTGGGGTGAGGCTTTCATCACTGCGGGAGTCGGAATGCTGATCGGGATGATCATTTTTACAATCGGAAGAAAACATTATATTCATGCTGCACAGATGAAGCCTGTACAGGAAGGCGATACAAAACTGTCAGAAATTATGCTGAAAGTATTTGTACCGGCCATCATTGCAGGAGCTATAGGCTGGTTTGTTCCAAATAATATCTTCGGAAGTGATAGTACGGATGCATTTATTTTTGCATGTGTACCGGTTATTTACTTTTATGCCTCTCTTTACTTTAAAGCTAAACCAGATGAAAAAGCATCTATTGGTGCGTTACTTTCCGTATTCCTGATCAGTATGTTCTTCTGGGCGGTTTTCAAACAGAACGGAACGGCTTTAACAAGATGGGCCAATTATTATACAGACAGAAGTGTTCCTGCTTCTCTTGAAAAACCACTGGAAGGAATTTATATGGTGGAAGGGAAAAGTTATGATGACAAAGAAGTACCTGTTTATGACAATCAGTTCCGTTCTCAAAAGGATGATAATGGAGAAACGAAAAAGGAGATGGGAAAAGATGTTTATTTCAAAAATATTTCTCCTGAACAGCGTGCTTCCCTTGAGAAAAACCCTGAAAATAAAGTATACCTATATAATACGGAATTATTCCAGTCTATCAACCCATTCTGGGTAATTGCTCTTACGCCTGTTATTGTAGGTTTCTGGGCATTATTGAGAAGAAAAGGCAAAGAACCTTTAACGCCTACTAAAATTGTGCTGGGATTATTCATTTCCGGGCTTTCCTGTCTGGTGATGGTATTAGCGGTAATGGCTGGAGATAACGGATCTGTAAAAGTTTCCCCATTATGGCTGGTAGCCAGCTATGGAGTTATTACCATCGGTGAACTTTGCCTGTCTCCTATGGGACTCTCTTTTGTATCCAAACTTTCTCCTGCAAGAATTACTGCATTGATGATGGGAGGATTCTTCCTGGCTAACTCTGTTGGAAATAAGCTTTCAGGAATTCTGGCAAGTACGTGGTATAACTACGAAAACAAGACGAATTATTTCCTCGTAAACTTCGCTTTGTTAATATTTGCTACACTTTTGGGTCTTTCTATGTTAAAAAGACTGAACAAAATTATGAAGGAAAAAGGACATTAATCCTTGATATTATAACGATTAGCAAGCTGCGGAAGTGTTCCGCAGCTTTTTTGTTTAAAAATAAAATTAAAACCTTGCCAAAAACCCAAAATAAACTATATTTGTCAGTCTTAACAAAAATTAACAATAGAAATGGATAATATTGAAGCATTGAGTCCGAAACCGGATGAATTTGTAGAGAATAAGAATTCCAGGCATCCTAAAGGATTATGGGTTCTTTTCGGAACAGAAATGTGGGAGCGTTTCAACTTTTATGGAATGAGGGCTCTTTTGACGCTCTTCATGGTAAATTCCTTATTGATAAAAGAAGCTGATGCGGCAATCATCTATGGTGGGTTTCTAGCGTTATGTTATTTAACACCTCTTTTGGGAGGATTTATTGCTGATAAATATATCGGGAACAGATTTGCCATCATCATTGGTGGTTCATTAATGGCTATTGGCCAGTTCTTATTATTCATCAGTGCCTCTACCTTCTCAGCTGATATTGGTAGTGCCAAACTTATCATGTGGCTGGCATTATTCGTTATCATTTTCGGTAATGGATTCTTCAAACCGAATATTTCCTCTATGGTAGGAAGCCTTTATCCTAAGCAGGAAAAATCTAAACTGGATTCTGCTTTTACCATTTTCTATATGGGGATCAACATTGGGGCATTCTTAGGTCAGTTTATCTGTCCATACGTAGGAGACGTAAAAGATGCTGCAACAGGAGTAAGAGATATTTTCGCTTTCAAATGGGGATTCTTAGCAGCTTCTATTGCAATGGTAATCGGAACTGTAACATTCTTTATCCTTAAAAATAAATATGTAGTAACTCCTGAAGGAAGACCTATTGGGGGTTACCAAAAAATAATACTAGTGCTGATTTCGAAGAAGGAGAAACGCAGACTGCTAAATTCTCTGGTCAGGCTTTAGGGATCACCGGAGGAATATTCATTGTTTTATTCTTCATTTTCAGATATCTTCTTGTAGGTGAATTTGGATTCAATTCTGTAGAAATGGGACAACTGATCAAAGGAATCATTTATCCATTCATCTATTCGGCTGGTATTGCTCTTGCCTTCCTGATTATGTCTTCTGCAGAAAATAAGGTAGAAAGACAAAGAATCTGGGTAATCTATATCGTATCATTCTTTATTATCTTCTTCTGGGCTGCATTCGAACAGGCAGGATCTTCATTAACATTTATTGCAGATAACCAGACAGACAGAAACATTTTCGGATGGAATATGCCTCCTTCAATGGTTCAGATCTTCAACGGTATTTTCGTAGTTCTTTTAGCAGTTCCTTTCAGTTTATGCTGGGATAAATTAAGAGCTAAAGGAAAAGAGCCTGTATCTCCGTTTAAACAAGCAATGGGACTAGCATTAATTGCTCTTTCTTATTTCATCATCGCACACAATGTAAAAGATCTTGGAAACTCAGGATTATTAGCAATCAAATGGTTAATGTTACTTTATTTCATTCAAACCTGTGGTGAGCTTTGTCTTTCTCCAATCGGTTTGTCACTGGTAGGTAAGCTTGCTCCAAAAAGATTTGCTTCATTGCTATATGGTGTTTTCTTCATTTCTAACGCTGCCGGATATGCACTAGCAGGTTCATTGGGAGCTCTTATCCCTGCAACGGGTGATAAATTTAAGAAAGCTGAAGAACTGGGAGTTAATTTACAAGATGTTTTGGATAAAAAAGTAACCCTGACAGCTGATCAGGTAGCCGCTTTCGATAAAGCTCAGCTTCCATTGCACAACCCTACTTTTGTAGGATTTGAAATCCACAATCTATTTGAATTCTTCATGGTATTCGTTGTACTTTGTGGTATTGCTTCTGTTATTTTAGGCTTAATTTCGCCTATCTTAAAGAAAATGATGCACGGTGTAAACTAATTGTATCAACAAAATATAATAAAACCTCTGCCAAGTCAGAGGTTTTTTTTATTTTCGTATGATGGAAATCTCCGAAGATTCTTTATTCCAATCCGTAAAGGAAATCATTAGACAATCGCGCGAAAAAGTTTTTCGAATAGCGAATTCTACTCTACTGCTCACTTACTGGCAGATTGGAAAACTTATTGTTGAAGATGAGCAACAGGGAAAAGAACGTGCTGAATATGGAAAATATACGCTGAAAAAGCTTTCTCAGAAGCTTACCTCAGAATTTGGGAAGGGGTTTGATTATACCAACTTATCCAATATGCGTAAGTTTTACACTGCATTTCCAATTGTTGACACATTGTCTCAACAATTGAGCTGGTCCCATTACAGATTATTGATTAGGCTTGACCATGCTGAAAGCAGAAGAATGAAAATTTTCTAAAATGCTCCATTTTAAATGATAAAAACAATTTATTCGCCAGCAAATACCTGCTGTACCTCCCAAAAGAAGAAGAAGAAGAATTAAAATAAATTATTGATCAGGACAGAATTCGTTTTGAACTGGATCAGAACGATAAAACCCTTAATTAGAACTTAATCATATATCATTATGAGCTTAACTTTAGATGAAATACAAAATTTCAAAGGAAAATATCCCAGACAAATCTGGAGCCTTTTTTTCTCTGAAATGTGGGAACGTTTCTGTTTCTACGGAATGCGTGGAATGCTGGTTTTCTTTATGATCTCTCAGCTTAATTTCCATGAAAAAGAAGCCAACCTTCAATATGGAGCAACACAAGCATTCGTATACGCCTTTACTTTTGTAGGGGGCCTTTTTGCCGATAAAATTTTAGGATTCCGAAAATCCTTGTTCTGGGGAGGCCTCCTGATGATTGTAGGAAGCTTAATTCTTGCTACAGATCCTCATAAATTCTTTTTCTTAGGAATAGCATTCACCGTAGTAGGGACAGGCTTCTTCAAACCTAATATTTCTTCTATGGTAGGACAGCTTTATAAACCTAATGATTCAAGGGCAGATGCTGGTTTTTCACTTTTCTATGCTGGAATTAACCTTGGAGCATTATTAGGAGGTTACTTGTGTATTGCCATTGGTAAAGGAGAATTCCTGGGTAATGTCATTGCAGAAGAGATGAGATGGCATATTGCTTTCGGACTTGCTTCAATAGTAATGGTAGTAAGCTTAATTAACTTTGTATTTACGCAAAGAACATTGGGTACTATCGGTCTGCAGCCCGGACATCCTTTAGCAGAAGAAAAAACCGCTTCAATACCAAAATGGAAGGAATATGGAGTATACATTTTATCATTGGTTTTTGTACCCATCATCATGACCATGGTTGCTAAGACAGAATATACAGATTATTTCATGTGGACCATCGGGCCATTAACTTTAATCTATTTATTCTATGAAATGTCTAAAGTAACAGCATCTGAACGTAAAAAACTTTGGGCAGCTTTAGTTTTCATTATATTCTCCATCATATTCTGGGGAATTTATGAACAAAGTGGAGGCTCTTTAAGTATTTTCGCGGCTAAAAATCTAAACAAAGACCTTTTAGGATTAGACCCAAATGGGGTGAATAACTCAGGAGGAGCTTTCTTCATTATTTTCCTTGCTCCATTGATTGGACTTCTTTGGATCTGGCTAAACAAGAGAAAAATTGAACCCAACACGATTATCAAATTCGGATTAGGATTTATTTTCTTAGGATTAGGGTATTATGTCTTATTTGCGACCCGTCTGTTTGCAGATCTTCAAGGAATCACTTCACTGAATTTCTTCACACTGGCATTATTAATCATTACCCTTGGGGAATTGTGCCTCTCTCCTATCGGATTATCCATCATGACCAAGCTTTCTACAAAGAATCTTCAGGGAATGATGATGGGAATGTGGTTTCTCGCTTCAGCCTATGGACAGTATGTTGCAGGGATTATCGGAGCCAGTCTTGCTACCGCAAAAAAAGGATCTACCAACTATGATGAATTGATCACTTATACTGATGGATATAAACAATTGGGATTATATGCGGTAATTGCCGGAGTGGTATTAATTTTGATATCTCCGTACGTGAAAAAATTAATGCAGGATGTAAAATAAAAAATAAGTAATTATGCTTATTTTTACCTAAATATCACAATATGAAGAAAATTTTAAGCATAGTACTCTTACTTTTATTGAATTTTAGTTTTGCCCAGGTAAAGTGGATGACCATTGAGGAAGCTTTGAAAGCCCAAAAGGAAAGTCCAAAAAAGATACTGATTGATTTCTATGCAGACTGGTGTGGCCCATGCAAAATCATGGATAAAAAAACTTACGGGCATCCTGTGATTGCTCAGATTTTAAATGAGAATTACTATCCTGTAAAGTTCAATGCAGAAGAAAAAAAGAGCATCGAGATCTTTGGAAGAACATTTTCCAACCCTGATACTGAACATAAAAAAGGAAAGAACACTCTCCATGAGTTTACTCAATATATGAACGTGGGAGCCGTCCCAAGTACAGTATTTCTGGACGGACATGGAGATCCTATCACCATTCTTCAGGGAGAGCTTTCAGCAAAAGAACTGGAGCCTTATCTTGAACTGATCTCAAAAGATTTGTTCAAAAAGATCAAAACGAGAGAACAGTGGGAAGATTACCAGAAAAAATTCAAATCCAAAATCAAAGATTAAATGAGAACTTTGAAGCTTGACTTTACGGTTCAATTCTAAAAATTATCTATAGAGACTTCCAATTTTCTTGGAAGTCTTTTTTATTTTACCGAAATTCGAACCTTTATTTCTTTTGTCCGAAATAAGGATCAAAAAATTCGCAAAACAGCATTCTGAAACCTGACAATGAATCTCGATACCTCCATAGAATATGTAAAAGGAATAGGTCCGGAAAGAGCCAAACTCATCAAAAACGTGTTGGGCTTATCTACCGTGGAAGATATGTTGAACTTCTACCCTATCCGCTATCTGGACAAAAGTAAAATTTATACTGTTTCCCAACTGAAAGACGAAACCAGTCAGGAAATTCAATTGAAGGGAAGAATCACTCAGGTACAGGAAATACAGACTGGGGAAACCAAAAGATTATCTGCAAAGTTTAATGATGAAACAGGCAGCATGGATCTGGTTTGGTTTCAGTATTCCAAATGGCTTAAGGAGCAGCTTCCGATCAATAAGGAAGTTTATATTTTTGGGAAGATCAATGTTTTCAACCGTCAGTTTTCTATGCCGCATCCGGAAATTGAAGCGGAAGAAAACAAAGAGGGAGATACCCGTCTTAAACCCATTTATCCGAGTTCTGAGAAACTGACCAAAAGAGGTTTAAATCAAAGATTTTTCCAAAATGCATTGAGAAATATCTGCAAAGAAATTCCGAATCTTATTGAAGAAAATTTCCCGGAGTATCTGATGAAAACCTTTAAGTTCATGTCCAGACAGCATGCTTTTCTGAATGTTCACTTCCCAAAAGATCAGACGCATTTCGACAAGGCAGATTACAGGCTAAAATTTGAAGAATCCTTCTTTTTTCAATTAGGATATGGCTTAAAGAAACTTCATCATAAAACGCAGTCCCATGGTAATCCCTTCCCTATTATTGGTGATCACTTCAATGACTTTTATGAAAATCATCTTCCTTTTGAGCTTACTAATGCACAGAAAAGGGTTTTAAAAGAAATTCGAATGGATATGAAGAGGCCTATTCAGATGAACAGGCTTCTGCAGGGTGATGTGGGTTCAGGAAAAACAATGGTAGCCCTTCTTACAATGCTTATCGCCATGGACAATGGTTTTCAAAGCTGTCTGATGGCACCTACGGAAATTCTTGCCCAGCAGCATTATAACGGAATCAAAGAACTGTTGGAAAAAACAGGAGTTAATATCCGCCTTCTTACAGGTTCTACCAAAGCAGCAGAAAGGAGAATTATCCATGAGGAGCTTGAAAATGGCTCACTTTCTATTTTGGTTGGAACCCACGCTGTTTTAGAAGATAAGGTTAAATTTAAAAACCTTGGGTTGGCGATCATTGATGAACAGCATAGATTCGGGGTAGCTCAAAGAGCTAAACTTTGGGCTAAAAATAAAATTCCGCCACATATTCTGGTAATGACAGCTACGCCTATTCCAAGAACATTGGCAATGAGTTTTTATTCTGATCTGGATGTTTCTGTAATTGATGAAATGCCTATAGGAAGAAAACCCATCATTACAGCTCACAGACGTGAAAAAGATCGGCTGTATGTCTATAATTTCTGTAAAGATGAAATTAAAAAAGGCAGACAGATTTATTTCGTATATCCTCTCATTGAAGAATCTGAAACGTTGGATTATAAAAATCTGATGGAAGGTTTAGAACACGTTATGGAATTTTTCTCAGAATATAACGTCACCATGCTTCATGGGAAAATGAAACCGGACGAAAAAGATGCTGCAATGGCTTATTTTGCTTCCGGAAAAGCTGAAATTATGGTGGCCACTACAGTAATTGAAGTGGGAGTAAATGTTCCCAATGCTTCTGTAATGGTAATTGAAAGTTCAGAAAGATTCGGGCTTTCACAGCTTCATCAGCTGAGAGGACGTGTGGGAAGAGGCGCTGAACAGAGTTATTGTATTCTGATGACTTCGGACAAATTATCCAAAGAAAGCAGAACGCGTATCAAAACAATGACAGAGACTAATGATGGTTTTAAAATTTCTGAAGTGGATATGCAGCTTCGTGGACCTGGAGATATTCTAGGAACCCAGCAAAGCGGTGTAGTAGATTTCAAAAGACTGGATCTGATTAATGATTCGGCCATCATCAAGACTACAAAAAATACGGTAGAACGAATTCTGGAAACAGATCCTATGCTTTCCAGACCTGACAATCTGATTATTAAAAACTATTATATCCGGTATTACAAAGGAAAAAACAAGTGGAGTAAAATATCATAAAAAAACCGCAGAAAAAGATTTCCTGCGGCCCCCTTATAAAACTGTTATTTAGAAGAAATTACTTTTGGTCTGTCCAAAAAAATTTATTTTAATAGCTGTGGCTTAATATTTTGTGATGTGGTGTGAAAAATATTTATATACAATATATAATTTAGTTGAAACCACAACTATTAAAATAAATTATAAAAAAACAAAATGAATTATTTTTTCCAACTTGCTTATTATAAAAACTAACTGTGTTTCGGTGGAGATGAGGGAATGAAACGAATAAAAATATCTCCAACTACTTTTGAGTTTTCATGATTGTACCGTTTTGTTTAAAGATCTTCTGTGCTTTAAAATTGGAAAATTATTATAATCCATTTTGTTTAACTAACATCGTGATTTATATAATTTTTTGTTCTTTAGAAACAATTACTTTTCATTCATCCGTATCTTCTACTATATAATGAAATTTGTGTCTGAGTTTACTTTTACAAATGTCTGTATATTAATCCGGATCCTTTTTATATTATTTTAATTATTAGTTATAAAATTTTCACTTATTTGTGAATAGTATGCAACAAATACGATTTATGATTTATTAATATTAAATTAATAATCCTTTATTAATCAAACTTTAAGAATGAAATGATCTTTGTTTAATCCTGATGTATGATACTGCCAATTGATGGTAATAACTTCCGAGAGCACCTTTTTAAGCTTCTCAAAACACTCCGGTTTTTTCATGAAAATATTAGCGCCTTTTACAAAAATATCTTCTATTTCATTTTCTGGGATTGGTTCAGAAAAAATGGCGGATACCATATTATTGAATTTTGAATTGGATTCAATCTCTTCCAGGCATTTCATGCTTTCTTTCCCGGGAATCATATAATTGATGAAAACAATTTCCGGAACTACTGCATCTTCATTATTAAGATATTCCATCAAATCTTTCCCGTTGCTGAAGCATTGAACTTTTATAGAGATTTTAAGCTCTTTGAGAATATTTTTAAAAAAAATTAAAGTGTTTTCATCTTGATCTGCTACTATTACGTTCAGAAATTCTTTATTCATACTGCATTTTAGGGTTTACGGCCGTGCTTTGGGCTCTTCTTCGTTTGCCGATAATTTTTTGAAACATGGATGGAGTGATTCCTGTTGTATTTTTAAACTGGGTACTTAAATGTGCCACACTGGAATAGTTCAGCTTATGGGCAATCTCCGTAAGACTTTGCTTATTTCTTATGATCAAAGCTTTTGCATGCTCTATTTTTTGCAGAATAATAAAATTCTCAATAGAGGTATAAGCAACTTCCGAAAATAAATTAGAAAGGTATCCGTAGCTGTGATTCAGTTTTTCAGAAATGTAAATAGATGCTTTTACCGGAATAATCTCATCAGAAAAGACCAGTTCTACAATAGCATCTTTTATTTTCTGTACCAATGCCGTTTTCTGGCTTTCTATGATTTCGATACCATAATCTTCCAGATTCTTCTTAAAAAGATTGTGCTGTTCCTGAGTGAGGGGCTCATAGAACTCCACTTCACCAAAGTTCAGCAGCCTGTACTTCAGTCCGTGCTCTTTAAGCTTTTCGTCCAATACCTTTTTGCAAAGGGCATTGAAATCAAATTTAACATACATTTTCATCCTAGTATTATATAAGCTAATTATTTAGTAAATATAATAATTTATTTCATTTAAAAGTGAAATAGCTGTACTTTTTTTATTTTTACCATATATACGCAAAAACTCCTGTATCATTGAATACAGGAATTTAAACACTAAGGATGAAAAAAATATACTGATAAAAAGCTGTTCAGCTCAAAACCAAGCATATGAATGTATTGTTATAAGTGATTTGGTTCTGAAGCAAAGATGAATCAAAAAAACACATCACTTGTTATAGAATTATAATTAAATGTTACAGAATTTTAAGTCAAATCAAAGTGAATTATATACTCCATTTGATAATCATCCATTACGAAACCATCTCCAATATCTAAAACCAGTTCATTATATACTTTGAAACCCTGAGATTCATAGAATTTTTTTGCATTATTCTCTTTATTTACATTTAAAATAATTCTTCTGTCATTGCTTTCAGCAAGTTTTTCCTTCAGAAAGTCAAGTGCACCCTTTCCGAAGCCTTTTCCTTTACTTTCCGGAACAAGATAAATTCTGTGCAGTTTTGTAGTTCCTTCTTCGTAGCCGTGCTCGTAGCCGATAAAGCCTTCAAAAGAATCATTATTGTCGTCGAAAATTAAATAATAATGATAATTCGGATTCTCCAGATGCTTTGAAATTTCATCTTTAGAATACATTTCTCCCAGCATATAATTGATTTGTTCATCGGAAATAATTCCCACATACGCACTCTCCCATGATCTTCTTGCCAAATCCTGGATCAAAGAAATATCCTTTTCTTTCGCTTCTATTAATTTCATTATTCTGATTTTTTTATTCTCATTTTAAATGCAAAGTTTACAAAAAATTCTTCCTGAATGTTTTATTTTTTTATCCTTGCAGATGTTTTTCCACTTGACAATTATGGAAAATAAAAAGGTGAAAAGCTTTTAACTTTTCACCCTAATAAGTTTATTATAAGATTAAAATGTTACTGAAAAATTTAGAATTTATTTTCAGAAACGTATTTAATCATTCTTAAATGTTAGCCATTTCAGCTTTTATTTTAGCATGAAGCCCTTCCGAAGCTTGCACTAAAGGTAGTCTCAGGAAATTTTTAATGATTCCTTTTTCAGCTAGGATTACTTTAATACCGCAAGGGTTTCCTTCAGCAAAAATAAGACGGGTAATATCTACCAGCTTATTGTGGATTTCATAAGCTTCTTTTACTTTCCCTTCAAAAGCCAGCTGTACCATCGTAGAGAATTCTTTTGGATAAGCCTGCCCGATTACGGAAATTACTCCGTCTCCTCCTGCAAGAGTTACCGGTAATGTATACTCATCATCTCCTGACACTAATGAAAAGCCTTCAGGTTTCTTTCTCAGAATATCAAAATATTGTAAAATATTAGGTGAAGCTTCTTTAATCAGGAATAAATTAGGAAATTCCTTTGCAAGACGAAGTGTTGTATCTGCTTCTACATTCTGCCCTGTTCTTGAAGGCACATTATAAATAATAATATTCTTCCCTGTGGAAGCTAACGCTTTATAATGCTGGTAAAGACCTTCCTGGTTCGGTTTATTGTAATATGGAGATACTGAAAGTACTGCTTCAAATGCTGAAAGATCTGCTTCTTCTATTTGCTTCTTGACGTCCAGAGTATCGTTACCGCCAATTCCCAATACTAAAGGAAGACGTTTATTATTCACCTTAATGATATGCTCAATTACCTGTTTCTTCTCCTCTGCAGAAAGCGTTGCGGCCTCTGCCGTAGTTCCCAATACTACTAAATAATTGGTTCCGTTTTCGATATTGTATTCAACAAGTTTCGTTAAACTGTCGAAATCAACGGATAAATCTTCATTAAAGGGTGTTACCAATGCAACACCTACTCCTTTTAAAATGCTCATCTGTTAGAATTATTTTTGCCAAATTTAATCATTTACACCAAGAATTTGTAATAAATAATAATGTTTTATTATACATATAGTTATATTTGCATATACTAAAAGATATTATGAAAAATAAATTCTTGTTACTAGGAATTGCCCTGGCGTCCCTTACAGCATGCAAAACGGCTTCTGCGCCACAGCTCATGACTGTAAAGACTCAGAAAAATATTTCTATTAATAATGAGCTAAAAAATGAAGAGGAGTTTGTAAAATTTATTGAGCCTTATAAGCAGAAACTGGATAAAGAAATGAACCAGAAGATCTCGCATACCAATGTAGATCTTACGAAGCAGGGCGATAACAGCAATCTGGGAAATCTTTTAGCCGACTATACGTTTGAAGGAGGCAATGAATGGATCAAAACTCACCTTAAGCAAAACGTAGATGCTGCACTGATCAATATCGGAGGAATCCGTACCACAATAGGAAAAGGAGATATTTTACTCAAAAATGTATTTGAAGTAATGCCTTTTGAAAATGAAGTTGTGATTGTTAAAATGAAAGGAGCAGATCTACAGGGGCTTTTTGAGTATTATGCAAAAACGCAGGTCAACAATCCTGCTTCTCATTTATATATTGAAACAAAGAACGGACAGATCATTAAATCTTTAATCAACGGGAATGAAGTAGATCCGGCCAAAGACTATTATATTGCCACCTCAGACTATCTTGCACTGGGCGGAGACAATATGAAATTCTTTGCAAAAGGAGAATCTATTCCAACAGGGATTAAAATGAGAGATTTATTTATTGATTATTTTAAGAAAACACCTGAAGTAGTACCAAATTCTGATGTTCGTTTAAATTTTATCGGGAAGAAATAATGGATAGAAAAAGTTTTTTAAAAGCAATAGGCGGCGGATCTTTAGCAATGGCTTTAGCTCCCAATATGATGATGGCGGAAGAATTAAATATTCTCCACTTAAAATCTGCAAATAAACTGACTATTCTTCATACCAATGATCAGCACAGCAGAATAGAGCCTTTCGATGCGAGCTATACAAAAAATCCTAACCAGGGAGGTTTTGCAAGAAGAGCCAGCTTAATTCAGCAAATCAGAAATCAGGAAAGCAATGTACTGCTTCTTGATTCAGGAGATATTTTCCAGGGAACCCCTTATTTTAATTTCTTTGGCGGAGAACTGGAATTCAAATTAATGTCCATGATGAAATATGATGCCTCTACCATGGGAAATCATGATTTCGATAATGGGCTGGACGGATTTTTAAAAGTTCTTCCTAATGCAAAATTTCCTTTTATCTGTTCCAATTATGATTTTAAAAATACAGTTCTTGACGGGAAAACTTCACCCTATCAGATTTTCAACAAGAATGGAATCAAAGTAGGAATTTTCGGAGTGGGAATTCAGCTGGATGGTCTTGTAGGTAAAAAGCAATATGGAGAAACCGTTTACTCTAACCCGATTGACGTAGCACAGCATTATTCAAATTTCCTGAAAAAAGATCAGAAATGTGATCTTGTGATTTGTCTTTCACACATCGGCTACGACTATAAAGACGAACCGGATAAAATAAGTGATAAAATTTTAGCAGCCAATACAGAAAATATTGATATTATCTTAGGTGGCCATACTCATACATTCTTACCAGAACCTCAATCTTATACCAACAGACAGGGCAAAAATGTACTTGTAAATCAGGTTGGATGGGCAGGCCTTCTTTTGGGCAGAATAGATTTTTATTTTGATATAAACAAAAACGTAAAGCATATTTCCTGGAACAATCAGGCAATAGACAGCAGCATAACCGCATAATATGAAAAAACTCTCTCTAATTTCTCTTGGTATTTTAGCATCTCTGCAGTTTACAAAAGCACAGGTCATTTCATCAAAAAAATGGGCAGATCTGTTTTCCTACAATAATGTCTTCGCCATGAAAGAAGATAATGGGAAGATTATTGCAGCCACAGAAAACGGAATATTCTACTATACAATAGCAACAGGAGAAATTACGAAGTTGTCCAAGGCCAATGGTCTGCACAATATCGGAATTACAGCTTTCGATTATAATCCGCAGACTAAAATCGGGCTTATTGGTTATCAGGACGGATCTATGGATGTTGTTACTCCAAAGGAAATCAAATATATTGTTGATATCCCTATTGCTACCGGCTATAATGGAGACAAAAAGATCAACCATATTTCCATAACCGGAGATCAGGCAGTAATTTCTGTTGGTTATGGGCTTTCCATATTCAATCTTACTAATAAAGAATTCGGAGATTCTGCATTTTTCATTACTGGTGGTGTGTATCAGGCAAGTAATGAAGCCACGATATTCGGGAACAAAGTATATTCTGTTACAGATACAGGATTAAAGAGCCATCAGATGAATACAACTTTCCCTGTATACACTACATGGACTACAGAAGCTCCAGGAGCATTCAAACATATAGATTCGGAATCTGAGCTAGCCTTTTCAACTGCTACCGCTGCCTATGTGTACAACAACGGAGCTCCTATCCAATTACCAACCACTTTTGAAAACATCCGTGATGTTGTTATTACAACGAATAACGTGATTGTCACAGACAACAGAGTGTACACATACGGAACAAATGGAGTATCTCAAAATGCAGTAAGTTTAGGCGAAGAATGTAATACTGCTTTAACAGCTGGAGGAAAAATTCTGGGAGGAACTGTATTATCAGGAATAAAAGACGAAGGTAATATTACCTATAAACCTTCGGGACCTTATTTCAATTATGCATATAATATTAATCTATTTGATAATAATCAGATGCTTGTGTCTACCGGTGCACGATTAGATAACTATAATTTCCCAGCTAATAATCCAAAAAAACCTGGTTTTTATTATTTCAATGGTACAGAATGGATATACCCATCGTTTTTTGTTAACAAGAAAATAAGTAACGTTAATGTGCTGGATGCTATTTTAAGCCCGTACAGCAGTAATGAAGTACTCTTTACTAATTATACCACGTTTGAAAATGGTGTTTACAAAATGAAATATAATGCGGCAAACAAAGATTTTGACCTGGTAAAATATTATAATCTTGGTGCAAAACCTTTTTACAGACGCCCTGTTGGACTTACTACAGATCCTCAAAATAACATTTTTGTATCTTTTGGATTTAATGATGGAAATCCTTCCATAGGCATCTATGATAAAGCTGCTGATGATTTTGTCATTAAGAAACTCATTCTTGCCAGTGATGGTATACAGAAGTCTATTTTCTACGAAAATATGCTGTGGACTCCGCTGCCAAGATCTAATAACTTCTGGGTATATGATTATAAAAACGCACTCAACCTTTCCGATGACTCAGATTATATCCTGGGTACGTCTAATGGATTCACAGGTTCGGGAGGAATCTTATCTGTAGCATTTGATAAATCCGGAGATGCATGGATAGGAACAGATGGAGGCTTAAGAATAATGCCTAATGCTACATCAGAAATAAAAAGTACAGATCCTAAAGTAGAGCCAATAGTTATAGAACAAAATGGACTGGGCGAAGAACTCTTCAGAGAATCTGCTATCCTTCAGATTGCTGTAGACGCAGGAGATTATAAATGGGTATCTATTGACGGTGGTGGTGTATATTATCTTTCTTCTGACGGCCAGAAAACCATAAAGCATTTTACCAGAGAAAATTCACCTCTGCCTACCAACAGTGTTACAGATATAAAAATTGACAAAAAAACAGGTAAAGTATATTTTGTAACCTATAATGGTATTGTTACTTACCAGGGTGATGTTGCTGATGTAACGTCTAATTTTGGTGAAGTTGTAGTATATCCTAACCCTGTTGTTTATTCTAACTTCAAAGGGAAAGTAACCATTAAAGGCCTTGCAGAAAAAACCAATATAAGAATTGTAGATGCTGCAGGAAATGTAGTGCATTCTGCAGTAGCTCGAGGAGGTTATTATGAATGGGATCTTAATAATCAGAAAGGGGCAAGAGTAGCATCAGGAATTTATTTTGTTCTGATGACTAATGAAGACGGATCTGACAAAGCTACAGCCAAAATAGGAGTAGTCAATTAAATTAATGAATTCACAAAACGGTTTTTTACTTTCATTTATCAAATATGGAGAAAACGATGCTGTACTGCATTGTTTTACAGAAGAAGAGGGTTTTCAAAGCTATTTTCTGAAAGGAATCTATTCCAAAAAGAACAAAAAGAAAGCCCTGTTGCAGCCACTAAACCAGCTTAACTTCTCTATAAATCCATCCCGGGGTAATGGTATAGCGACTGTTTCAAAATTTGAATTGGTAAAGAATAATGACATTTATACAGATATAAAAGTCAATACCGTCATTTTCTTTATCTCAGATTTCCTGAGCCATATCCTTAAATATGAGAATAAGAATATTCCCATTTATTCCGGCATTGATCATTTTATCAATGAGTTGACCAAAAAAAATTATCAGGCTCACCTTCTGTTTTTACTGGCTTTTTTAAAAATCCAAGGTGTTGCCCCATTATTGAGTGAAGGTAGATTCTTAGATCCGGAAACAGGAACTTTTTCCCCGGGGATCTGTCATCAGCTTTTCAATGAAGAAATTTCTACACTGTGGAAAGAAGCGCTTTGTGCGGAAGACTTTTATGCGACAAAGATCCACTCTTCCTTAAGAAAAGATTTTCTGGACAGTCTTTTGGTGTACTATCATTATCATATCACAGATTTCAAAACTCCAACTTCTTTAGAAATTATTCAACAGATATTTGAGTAAAATATTTTTTTTTACTTCTCTTTTGCTTTTTCAACATCATCCGGTATTTCAGTTTCAGATTTCGCAATTTCTTTTTTGGAAAATCTAGGCTGTAAAATTTTGGCAATAAGACCCGTCCATCCCGTTTGGTGGGAAGCTCCTACTCCACGGCCATTATCTCCGTGAAAATATTCATAGAAGAGTACATAATCTTTAAAATCCGGATCGGTCTGAAATCTTTCGTACTGCCCATGAACCGGTCTTTTTCCGCTTTCATCTTTTAAAAATATCTTCGCAAGCCTTTTGTTTAAAGCATCTGCAATCTGATCTAGGTTTGAATAATTACCGCTACCCGTAGGATATTCCACCAAAAAATCAGGGCTGTAATAAAAGAAAAAACGCTGCAGACTGTCGATGATCAGAAAATTAATAGGAAACCATACCGGGCCACGCCAGTTGCTGTTTCCGCCAAAAAGTCCGCTGTCACTTTCTGCAGGGGTATATTTTACGCTGTAATCCGTATCATTCAGCGTTAAAGTATAAGGATTATTTTCATATTCTTTTGATAAGGCTCTTACTCCATAATCACTTAGAAACTCATTTGGATTCAGCATTCTGCTTAAGAGCCTTTTCAATCGGTGCCCCCTAAGCAGAGACAGAAGATGCTTAGAATCCTGACCTTTCACTTCCCATCTTGAAACCAAAGAAGCGAGCTCAGGCTTATTATCCAGTACCCATTTCATTCTTTTTTTGAAATTGGGAAGGTTTTCAATCATTTCATCATCAATAACCTCAACGGCAAACATGGGAATTAAGCCTACAATTGTTCTTAACTTCAGGTACATGTGCGTTCCGTCACTGGAAGCTATCGCATCATAGAAAAATTCATCCTGCTCATCCCAAAGACTGAAATTTTCGTCGCCCATATTATCTAATGAATGAGCAATTGATAAGAAATGTTCAAAAAATTTCATCGCCATTTCTTCATACACTTTGTTATAAAGAGCTAATTCCAAGGCAATTCTCATCATATTCAGGGCAAACATGGCCATCCAGCTGGTACCATCAGACTGTTCCAGCTGTTCTCCATTAGGTAAAACCGAATTCCGGTCAAAAACCCCAATATTATCGAGACCTAAAAAGCCCCCTTCAAAGATATTATTACCGTTAAGGTCTTTTTTATTCACCCACCAGGTAAAGTTCATCAGTAGTTTCTGGAAAGCACTTTCCAGAAATTCAATATCAGGTTTATCTTTTAAATATTCATCAATTTTAAATACTCTGAAAACTGCCCAGGCATGCACAGGAGGATTTACGTCGCTAAAATCCCATTCATAAGCGGGAAGCTGACCGTTAGGATGCATATACCATTCAAACAGGAAAAGTTTCAGCTGATGTTTTGCAAAATCCGGATCTATCAGAGAGAAGCTTATGGTATGAAATGCCAGATCCCAGGTTGCATACCATGGATATTCCCATTTATCCGGCATGGAAATAATGTGTTCATTATTAAGATGCTTCCACCCGTAGTTTCTTATTTTTTCGCGGGATTTTGGCGGCTGCATTTCGGATGGATCTCCTTTCAGCCATTTTTCTACATTGTAATGGTAGAACATTTTATTCCAGAGCATTCCTGCAAAAGCTTGTCTTTGAACCAGTTTTTCATCATCAGAAGAAATTCCTTTCTGAATTTCTGCATAAAACTCATCTGCATCTTTCTGTCTTTGTTCAAAAAGAGTGTCAAAATCTTTAAAGGGCTCTCTCAGATCTTGATCTGAAAGTCTGAATTCAAATGTTTTCGATTCTCCAGCCTGAAAATCTTCATCAATAAAGAAAGAAGCTTTGGTTCCTGTATTTTGTGGATTCACAGACTGAGAATTTCCCGTCATCACAAAATTATTGATACCGTCTTTACAGTATTTTGACTCATTAGATGATTGGTAAAGTCTTTCATTATTGGTTTCGTTGTTGCAAAACAGCGTCTTTAAAGATTGTTTTCCATACACATTTTTAATCTCAATGTCCTGATGACTTACATGGATATGATTAGCATCTTCAGCATGCAGCTGTGGCTTATAATCATCATATCCCCAGTTCCAGGTATTTCTGAACCAAAGAGTGGGCAATATTAAAAGGGGAGCTTCTTTTTCAGATTTGTTGATAATCGTTAGCCTGACCAAAATATCATTCTGGCTTTCTTTTGCGTATTCGATAAAGATGTCAAAATATTCATTCTGATCAAAAATACCGGTATCAATCAGCTCATACTCTGCTTCATCTTTACCTCTGGCAGCATTCGTTTTTACAAGATCTTCGTATGGAAAAGCATTCTGTGGATACTTATACAGCATTTTCATATAAGAATGCGTAGGGGTAGAATCCAGATAATAGAAATACTCCTTTACATCTTCGCCATGATTCCCTTGTCCATTGGTCAAACCAAAGAACCGCTCCTTCACCATCTTATCTTTCTTATTCCAGAATCCTACAGAGAATACCAGCTTTTGAAGATCATCACAAATTCCGCATATTCCCTCCTCACCCCAACGGTAAGTTTTGGCTTCTGCGGTATCATGATTGGTATAGTTCCAGGCATCTCCGTTTTCACTGTAATCTTCACGAACAAGTCCCCATTCCCGGTTACTGACATAAGGACCCCATTTTTTCCATGAAACATCTGAAATTCTCTGTTTTTCCGACATAAACGATAATTATAAGTAATGAGCAATAAATAATGAGTAATATTGAGTATCGTTTAAAGCTATGAGAACAATCTCTAAACCTTGAACCTTGAACTTTAAACCTTAAACTCTCCTACCCTCCCGTAGAAAAACTCTCAAACGTAGTCATTCCGCCATCAATAAAGATACTGGCTCCTGTAATATAGTCTGCAAGATCACTTGCAAGGAATGTAGCTAAGTTTCCGATATCCTGAGGCTGCCCTATTCTGTTATAAGGAATAAGAGTAAGAAGAGAATTGAGTGCTTCCGGAGTACTCCATGCATTCTGATTGATAGGAGTCTGAATAGCTCCCGGACAAATAGAATTTACACGGATTTTGTCTGCACCATATTCCTGAGCAAGGGTTTGCATCAGCATTCTTATTGCACCTTTGCTGGAAGCATAATTAGCATGTCCAGCCCATGGAATAATTTCGTGTACTGAACTGATATGAATGATTTTTCCGCAGGCGACAGAACGTGAGAGATCTATTCCGCGTCGTAAAAATTCTTTAATGGCTTCTCTGGCACATAGAAACTGCCCTGTAAGATTCACTCCTATGACAGCATTCCACTGATCCATAGTCATTTCGGTGAATTTTGAATCTTTTTGAATTCCGGCATTATTAATCAGGATATCTACGGTCTGATATTCAGCCACTACATCCTGAAACATCTTGATGACCTGATCTTCTCTGGAGACATCACACTGATAGGTCATTCCGATTCCTCCTGCATCAGTAATTTCTTTTAAAACAGCTTTAGCATCTTCTACAGATCTTTCTGAAGGATAATTGACAATGACTGTTGCTCCTGCTGACGCTAATGATTTTGCAATTCCGGATCCGATTCCGCTGGAAGCTCCTGTAACTATAGCTACCTGATTTTTAAGTGATATTTCCATCTTTTGAATTTGTTTCTAATCAAATTTATGGAAAGATATCAGCAGATAAAAAATAATAACTCTTAAAGTTTATTAAAGTTTTTTGTACATCAGATACTGAGGTCCGCTTCTTCCGATTCTGGTTTTGCCATCATAAATATATCCTGCCTGAAGATAAATATGATAAGCAGATTCATTTTTTTGGTTGACAGCCAATACAATTTCATCGCAGGGATTGAAGCGTTCTCTGACAAAATGTTCAACTTCCAGCATCGCCGCCTTTCCAATTCCCTTGCCCTGCATCTGAGGGTTCACAGATAGAGAACGTACTAAAACTGAGTTCTCATTATCGGTAAGTTCCAATTTATCTTTTCCAAAATCGAGTACAAAAAATCCGACAGGCATATCATTTTCAAATATCGTCACTGGAAATGCATTATCATCATCCCGCTCACTGATACTTTTTAAAGCCTGTTGAGCTGTTGCTGTAAACCTCATCTGATTTTCATCCAAAGCATAGCTAACTCCGGAGAGATCTTCCTGTTTAAAAAATTCTAAATGTATCATAATATTAGTGATGGTAGATATCTTCATACATTACCCCGGCACGGATTTCCACAGGAAGCTTATTTTCTTCTGGAACAACAGGGCAATTGTAATCATAAGCGTTATAAGCACAGAAAGGATGATAAGATTGATTAAAATCAAGTACAATCGTATTTCCTTTCGGGATTTTAAGATCCATATATTTTCCTCCTCCATAGGTTTCTTTTTCATTGGTAGCATCACGAAATGGAAGGAAGAGATAGTCTTTATATTTTTCCTGCTTAATCAAAGCCAGACTTTGGTACAATGTTACCGTATAGGGCTTGCCATCTAAGGTAAAAGTCGCTTTTCCGTATTCCTGATAGGTTTTTGTTTTCCCTGAAGAGGTAGGAAGTTCAAAAGGCTGGGTGTCTTTTGATTTAACAAATTTTGCAGTTACCCGGTATTTGGCATCAAAAGGAAAGAAAGGGTGACCTTTAAAGTTGGTAAAATTATCTCCCCTTAATGGAGTTTCCTTTGGATTGAGATATTCCGCATTTAATTCTTTTTGAAATTTCTGTACCTCTTTCTCTTCCTTTGATATCTTTTTTTGAGAAAAAAACCATAGTGGAAGGAGTAAAAAGAGGAGTATATATTTCATGAGTTTAAAATTATAAGTAAAACTATGAATTTCCGAGACAACAGAAGTTAAAATTGTAATAAAAAATATAATCTGTAATAAATAAAACAAACACCAATAAATATAGCATACTTTTTGAAAAATAAAGCTCATGGACAGAAAAAACTTCATTAAAACCAGTGTTTTGGCGATATCCGGATTTTATTTTCTTCAATCTGAATTATTTCACGCAGCAGAAAGAAAAAACAGCCAGATAAAGAAATATCATGATGTTCCCATTATTATTATCGGCAGTGGATATGGAGGGGCGGTATCTGCCCTTCGTCTTTGTGAAGCCGGAAAAAAAGTAGTACTGCTGGAAATGGGTCTTAACTGGGAAAAAGCTGGTATTCCGTTTTCCAATCTTCTGAAACCCGGAAAGAGTTCTGCATGGCTGAAAAAGAAAAGCATTGCCCCTTTTATGAATATTTTTTCTCTGACTCCTTTTACCGGAACACTGGATCGTCTTGATTTTGACCACATCAAAATCTGGTTAGGAAGAGGTGTTGGAGGAGGTTCCCTGGTAAACGGCGGAATGGCCGTTACCCCTAAAGAAAGCTATTTCAAAGAAGTTTTTCCTGATCTTGATGCTGAAAAGTTTTACAGTCATTACTTTCCTTTGGTACGGGAAGAGCTTAAGGTAAATGTGATTGATGAGCAGTTTTTAAAAGACTGTCCGTATTACAAATTCACACGTGTAGGTGAAGAAGAGGCTCACAAAGCTGGTTTTAAAACGATGAGAGTTCCTAATGTGTATGATTTTAAATACATGGAAAAGGAATTCCGTAATGAAGTTCCACGCTCTGCCCTTAATACTGAAGTGATTTACGGAAATAATCATGGGAAAAACAGTTTAGACAAAACCTATCTCAAAAAAGCGCTGGAAACCGGAAATTTAGAAATTCTGGATCTTCATCACGTACAAAACATAAAGCTGAATGATGATAAAAGCTATACTTTACATGTTCAACAAACTGATACAGCCGGAGCTTCGGTTACCGACAAAGTTTTCACCTGCAAAAAACTCATTCTTTCTGCAGGAACCATGGGCACTTTACAGCTTCTGTTGAAATCTCATGCAGTAAACGATTTCCCTGTTCATGAAAAGGTTGGAAAAAACTGGGGAAATAATGGAAATTTCATGACCGGAAGAAACTGGGTTAAGCCATTATCCGGCGGAACCGGAGCCAAGCAATCTACTATCCCGGTGGGAGGAATTGATAACTGGGACGATCCTGAACATCCGTTTTTCACAGAAATTGCTCCTTTGCCTATGGGAATGGATGTCGCTACCGCTTTGTATCTGCTGATCAACAGAGTTGAGAAAAAAGGTGAAGTCACATACAATAAAGCCAGCCAGTCTCTTACATTGAATTGGGACGAAAGCAATACTGTTAAAATGAGAGAAAATGCCCAATATTTTATCCGGAAAATGAATAAAGCCAATGGCGGCACCAGAAGTCATTTGCTTTTCAATAATGGTTTTGGGGCAGATATCTGTTATCATCCGCTTGGCGGCTGTGTTCTTGGTGAAGCTACCAATGAATACGGAAAGCTAAAAGAACATGAAAATCTCTATGTTCTGGATGGTTCATTAATTCCGGGAACCATTGGCGTTAATCCATTTGTGACCATTACGGCTATTGCAGAATATTGTATTGAAAATCTGATTAAGCAAAATGAATTTGCTTAGAATTAAGGCATTGTATGTACTTCCTTAAGATAGATTCGGATATCGTCTTCCAACTTTGAAGGATAAATAAAATGAAGTTTTTCTGCCAATGAAGTTCCCAGCTCATGTACCAGAGCTGCATAAACAAACAGGGCCTTCCAGTTTTCCTCAATATCACTTCCTGAAAATGTATTTTCTACCCTGCTCCAAAGATCAGCTGATAGATATTTTTTGAAAAGTCTTCCATGTTTATTGGCTGTGATATTATTCCAGTCATTATTTCCGGCTATGTACCATTCGATCAAAGGGATAAGGTAATCTGTACGGAGAATATTTTCGGACATGAATTTAGCATAAAAAATATCACCCCGTTTCAGGCATTTTGCTACATAAGTTGTATCCCACCAAAAGTCATTCATCAGCTGGTGAAATTCTTTTTCTGTAGGTTTCTTAATCATGATTGATTGGTAGCTCGGAAGTTTTAGATTTTTGGTCAAATTATCTTTATCCAGTAAAACTTTATATCCTACATCCCAATCTTCGGGAAGATTTTCTTCATTGATTTCTTCAATAAATTCCGATACCTGATAAAGTTTAAAATCAACTTTCACATGATCTTTGTATAACACCATTTTCATGGCATGTTTTCCATCAAAAACACTGTCATTTTCTTCAATCATAGAAATGGGTTCACCAAAAAGACTGATCCATTCATTTCCCAATTCATAAGATACTCTGTTTTCAAAAACAAGCTCTACATCAAGGTCACTAAAATTATCTACGGGAGCGTAAGGGTTTACCAGAGAACTGGTCAGGAGAACAGCACGGATATCCGGATTTTTTTCAGCCCATTGAATAATCTGTTCCAGTTTTTCTTCCCTTATTTTCATATCAATAAGACTCTGATATTTTTACACGATATACATCTGAAGTATTTCTTTTAATTGATTCTACAAAAAAACCTCCTTCCTCGGGAATAACTTCTTTGAGATCAAAACTTTTACAATCTTTTGGAAGTCCGGAAAATATTAAGGTAAACCAAAAGTCTTTCATAAAGGGAACCGGCGTCCAGTATGGGGAAATTGAAATGTTTTCAGCATGAATCATTTTGCTTCTATGCTCAGACTGATTATCGAAAAGATAGGTCGAATGCCAGATCCTGATCAGGTTTCCTAAAAACGGTGATGCCGGAAAACAGCAGTGTACAATAACCTGCCGCTCCTCTTCTGTTTTAGCCTGAAGAGATTCCAGGATTTCCTTTGCAATTACTGGTTTTACAATTACTTCTTCCACCTTTTTATGAGTAATAAGTAATGGGCAATGAGTAGTAGCAATTACTACTCATTGCCCATTATGGATGTTAATATTCTAATTCTAGTTTTTCTTTGGTATAATTCCTCACTTTATGGGTCAGTTCCGGGTTTTCGGCCAGTTTTTGTCCGTAAGAAGGTATCATTTCAAGCAATTTTCCTTTCCATTCTCCATGCAGTTTTTCCGGGAAACATTTTTCCAATACATTCAGCATGGCATATACAGCTGTAGAGGCTCCTGGTGAAGCTCCCAGCAGAGAAGCAATTGTTCCGCTTTTGTTTACCACCACTTCAGTTCCGAATTCCAGCTTACCCCCTTCTTTTTCATCTTTTTTGATGATCTGAACTCTCTGTCCTGCTACTTTCAATTCCCAGTCTTCTTCTTTTGCATCTTTGATAAATTCTCTCAAATGCTGCATTCTCTGAGATTTCGTCATCGCAACCTGCTGGATCAGATACTTCGTCAGTGGAATATTATGCCACCATGCTCCGAAAAGTGATTTTAAGTTTTTCGTATTTACACTCTCCGGAAGATCAAGATAGCTTCCTTCTCTTAAAAACTTCGTTGAAAATCCTGCAAAAGGTCCGAAAAGAAGCGCTTTTTTCCCATCAATAATTCTAAGATCTAAGTGTGGAACAGACATTGGCGGAGCGTCTACTGTGGCCTGAGTATATACTTTAGCGTGGTGTTTTTCTACCAGCTCCTGATTGTGGCTTACCAGCCATTGTCCTGAAACCGGGAAACCTCCGTATCCTTCACTTTCTTTAATATCTGAACTGTCCAGTAACGGAAGTGCATATCCTCCAGCTCCAATAAATACAAAATCTGCTACTACTTCCTGCTTATGGCTGTGGATCCTGTCTTTTACCTTCATTTCCCATTTCCCGCTCTCTCTTGGGCTGATGTCTTTCACTTCATGATACAGGAACACCTCAACATTGGAATCTTCCAGAAGATGTCTTCCCATTTTTCTCGTCAGAGTTCCGAAGTTCACATCCGTCCCCATATCCATCTTTGTGGCTGCCATTACCTCAGACTGATTTCTTTTGCTCATTACCAAAGGAATCCATTCTTTCAGTTTTTCATGATCTGTAGAAAACTCCATTCCTGAAAAAAGGACAGAGTCTGCCATTTTATCATGACGTTTTCTAAGATATTCGGCATCTTTCTCTCCAAATACCAAACTCATATGTGCACAGGAATTGATAAATTCTTTTGGCTCATGAATATATCCTTTGGTAATCAGGTAAGACCAGAATTGTTTTGAAATTTCAAACTGTTCTGCAATGCTTTCTGCTTTGGTGATATCAATAGATCCGTCCGGTTTTTCCGGGGTATAGTTTAGCTCACAAAAAGCGGAGTGCCCTGTTCCGGCGTTGTTCCATGCAGCTGTGCTTTCTTTGGCAAACCTTCCGAGTCTTTCGAAGATAGCAATTTCAAGGTTTGGATCAAATTCATGAAGCAGTGTTGCTAAAGTAGCGCTCATGATTCCGCCCCCTATCAGTACAACGTCATATTTAGGTTTCGGTGTTCTGCTTGTAAGCGATTGTGACATAATTTTAAAATTTTACTTCAAATTTCGGGAAAAGTTTTAAAAACAGGAACGCGTTTAACGATTTTAACATGTTATTTTTGTTTGAAAAACACTTCTTTATCACACAACAAAAAACGATGGAAAATTTCAATAAACAACCATTGAAATGATTGATAAATACTACAATTTACATTAAAATAAAATTAAATTCTCATTTTTTTAATTCACTAATAGGTAAATAATTCAGTTGCTTTTTCACGTCAAAATCCTTCAAAAAGTTAAGTTTACTTAAGTTCGGCACAATAAATGACATAACTATAAATATTTACGCATATAATATTTTTCAAACACATGTGATAAATAGATATTAAATAATCAGATAAAATCACTTTTTATTGATAAATAGCTAAAATATTCGATATAAATCGATATGCAAAACATAAAATAATTGTTTTTTTTACGTACTTTTACATTGAATTAATACATATTAAACCAAAATTTTAGTTAAAATTATTTCATAAACATACTAGAGATGAAAATTATTACCTTCTTGGGTACACTGTTTGCGACAGCAGCATTTGCCCAAAGCGGAAGTGTTGGGATCAACACGTCTACACCCGACCCAAGTGCCATTCTGCACATTGAGAACTTCAAAGGAACTCCAGCCACGGTTACGGCAACTATTTCAGGCGGAGCAGTTACCGGCATTACGATTAACAATGGAGGAAGCGGCTATACAACGGCACCTACCGTTAACTTTTACGGAGGAGGACCAGTGATAAGCGGAGGTTCAAAAGCCCGCGCTACGGCAACCATTACCGGAGGAGTGGTAACAGGCATCACGATTAACAATGGAGGAAGCGGTTACACCTCGGCCCCAACGGTAACAGTTTCAGGAGGGAATAAAGGAATGCTGTTCCCTAATTTGAATCTTGCCAACCTCAGCAGCACTACTACACCAGTTGCCTCTCCTGCCAATGGATTAATTGGATTTAACGGAGGAACTAACAGCAACAATAAGGCGCTGCATGTTTTTAATAGTACCACCAATTCATGGCAGAGTACCATTGATGCTCAAAATACACCAAAAATTGCTTACCTTGATTTCACCGGATCACTATCCGTATTAGATAATGCTGTGTCAGGTGTCAGCAGCCAACTTTTGGTGAATAATCCAGCCATTTCCGGAGTATCGAATATCAGTGGATTCAAAGTACGTCCAAGCACTTTAGGAGGATATTCTCTGATTCTTCCGCAGGGAAGTTATCTGGTGGAAGTCAATCTGAATTTAAATTCCCCTCAGGAAAGCCCGGCAGGGGTAAACAGTACGGCTCCATTATCAGGGAGTACCTATTATCTGATGGGATATTTTATAGATTTTAACAGTGATGTTTATAATAATTCTACCAACTCTTTTACGGAAGGGCCATATAGCAGAAAAGAAGTTCCTATTGTTTCAAAAGTAAGCACCAACCATCTGGCTACATGGTCTTTCTATTATACCGTTCCTGCCAATGCCAATGCTAATATTATAGGCGCACTGAGAATGAGCCTGGGAAGAATGCAAAACAGTACATTCTATGACCTTGTAAATGTCATTGCCAATGGATCTTATATTAAAATATCTCAGCTTTAAAAACAATGAAAATGAAAAAATGTTATATCCTGCTATTATTGATCATAGCACAGACCATATATGCACAGGTTGCTATTGGAAAATCCACAGTAAGCAGCTCAGCTGTTTTGGATGTAGCCTCTACAACCGGTAAAGGAGTTCTTCTTCCCAGAGTGGATATTATAGACGTACTGAGCAGTACATCACCTGTAAGCAGCCCGACAGAAGGACTTGTTGTGTACAACAAAGGAAACTCTATCAGCCCTGGTGTTTATATTTGGAAAAACAATATGTGGAACTTGCTGTCTGACACCTACAACCTTGTAAGTTATATGATGCTTCAGCGTACGACAGATTATGCGGTATTGGGTGGTTTAGCCAACGGTACCTATAAAAATTTCAATGACGCAGCCTTTACTGTCATATCGAATGATATCGGTGCTTTATATAATTCATCTACCGGGGTAATTACTCTTCCGGGGAACAGCGGTTATCTGGTGAATGTATGCCTGAACGTAAGAACAGCTCTTGAAACAACAACAGGTGGAATTGGCGGAACCCAGGTTCATCTGCATCAATATCTGGTAAAACTTGTAGACCCTGTGAGTGGAACCCAGTATGGCAAAACAATCAGCATCAATGCGCAGTCTATTGCCGCCAATAAAACCCACACGCTGAATATGAGTTTTTCTTTTGTAACCACTTCACCTTCTCCCATTCTTTTAGTGCCTGCTATTGCTCACGACAATGGAGGAACCTATCAGAACGGAGCTGGCGGTAGCACCCCTAATAACGGAGAGATTATTATTACCAATGCGAAAGTTGATATCCAAAGATCAGCCCTTAACCAATAATTAAAAACACAATGAAAACATATATTTATATTGTCTGCATGATACTTTTCGGCACGTACACAAATGCACAGGTCGGTATCAATACAAACACTCCTAATACAAGCAGTGTTATGGACATAAACTCGTCGAACAAAGGGGTTCTTTTTCCACAATATGATCTTGTTGTTCTGAACAGCACTTCAACTCCTGTTGCCAACCCTACAGACGGACTTATTATTTACAATAGCGGAGGGGCTTCCACATTTCCGAAAGGATATTACGTGTGGATCAGAAATCAATGGCAGCGTACCCTTATTGCGGGGAGTGAGCCTCAGAATATGTCTCTGCTTATAGGTCCGGGAGTTTTAATTCCTGCCGCAAGTACTAATAATACGCTTGCAAATTTTTCTGTAACTTCTAATAAAATTACGGGTGCGTCTCTGGCCGCAGATAACTCCACCATTACATTACCTGCCGGAAATTATATTATCCGTTATTCCGTAGACTCAGGAAGCGGAACGTTCGTCAGCGGATCAAATACACAGTATCTTGGGCAGAACTTCACCTGCACCAGGTCTTATCTGATTAATTCGGCTACCAGCGGAACAATTACTGAAGTGAACAGAACGTGTCTTTTGTCGAGTTCTTTTACTTTTTTTCAGGGAACTTATTTTCTGACGCTGGCTGCTCCTACAACCATTCGTCAGAAATTCGAATTTGATTCTTCGGGAAATGGTTTTACGGCCAACAACCTTAATATCAGATCATCATTATCCCTTGTAATTACTAAGATGGGTCAATAAAAAAAAGAGCTTAAGCCTAATTATGTATGTTTAAAACAGGATTTAAAAATTTAAATCCTGTTTTTTATTTCCCAGCCGGGATTATATTGCTTACGCAAAACTTCAACTAGCCTTAAAAATCATTATCATACTCAAAAATCTAATTCAGATTTTTGTTCATTCCTCTTTCCTGCAAACAGCAGTCTTATCTTTCGTCAGCATTTTCAAAATGTGAAGGACAAAACTTCCATACCCTGTCATTTTTCATCTTTCAACCTACAACAGTAACGAGCCAGAATCTTATTGGGTAATTTATTAAAACCACAATCATTTTTACTCTCATCATTCATTAAAAAAGCAGATATAATAGATAAGTAATATCACAAAAATGAAATATAATATCTAAGTAACACCTATACATTGTCAACTTTTTAATAAAGGAAAATAAATTTGCATACAGAATAGACACAGGAAAATTTAGTCAAGGTTTAAAAACTTCATTATTTTTTGTCAGGCTTCTGATCATTTAAATTAATAATAAAGTTGTACTGACTTCTTGAAATGATTCTAAACATAATAAAAATACGCAATAATGAAAAAAACACTTATTCTATGTGCAATGATTACGACGTCATTTGCATTCGCCCAAGTCGGTATTAATACTCCAAATGCTCAGTCTACTTTAGATATAGTAGGTAGCCCAAATGATACTACTAAAGCAGATGGTATTATAGCACCCAGACTCACCGGTAATCAGTTAGCGGCAAAAGATGCAAAATATACAGCAGCTCAAACAGGAGCAATGGTATATGTAACAGCTGCGGCAGCTCCCACAACTCCTAAAACGATCAATGTAACCTCTCCTGGTTATTATACTTTTAATGGGAATATATGGACCACTTCCAGTAATAATACCGGAGGGACTTTAGTATCTTATGAAACATTAATATCAGGAAATACAGTAGCTTATCCCGGAAATAATACTTCGGTAGCTTTAGATATGAGTATTGGAACCGGTACTCTTGCCAGTTGGAGAATTAATAATACGACATTAAAGGTACCGGCTGGTAAATCAGGAAAATACCTGGTAAGCTTCACCGGAGGAATAAGAGTAATAGGCGATGTACCCTCATCATATTCATTTTTTATATATCTTAATAAAAATGGAACTAGCCTCACAACAGGTACCCCCGGCTGTACAATCCCACAGACAAGCGGAGCTTTCACAAGTGCTATTTTCTCCGTTTCCTGGAGTGAAGTTTTAGACTTAAATGTCGATGACACAATAAGTTTTTCAGGTTTAGTTTTTGGAGCTTCCGGAACCCCACAAACATTCAGACTTTCTAATGTTTCGATTCAGAAAATAAACTAAAAAGAAGTAAAAAAATTGAAAACCCCTGAAATAAGCAGTGATCACACGAAACTCATTTTAAGGGGTTTTTATTTAATTTGAGCTATATCATCAGTATCTTTAGTTCTGCTGGGATAATAGTTTCAATATCAAATCATCACCAGGATTATCATTACAAAAATGACTGCCCAATACTTAGGTTTATAACTATATTTTATAATAAAATTTTATATCTAAAGTTTTGCTGTTTATTTTAATTCAGCTTTGCCGTTAGTTTCTTAAACTGTTTTTCAGCATTTTTACCTTCATAAAGAATAGCGTATACCGTATCTATAATCGGTAGCTTAAGATTTTTCTGTTTTGCCGTTTTATAAATAGAATCTGCCGCATAATATCCTTCTGCCACCATGTTCATAGACTGAATGGCAGATTTCACCGTATATCCTTTTCCGATAAGGTTTCCAAGATTTCTGTTTCTTGAGAAAAGTGAATAAGCAGTTACCAAAAGGTCTCCCAAATAAGCACTTTCATTCACATCTCTTGGGGCTTCATAGATGGCTTCAAGGAAGGTTTCCATTTCACGGATCGCATTGGAAACAAAAACAGCTGTAAAGTTATCTCCATAGCCTAATCCACTTGCTATTCCTGCTCCGATTGCAAAAATATTTTTAAGAATAGCGCTGTATTCATTTCCTAAAATATCTTTACTTGTTTGTACCTTGATAAAATCTGAACTGAAAATACCTTCAAGTTTTTCAGCAGTTTCATCTTCTACCGTAGCAATCGTAAGGTAAGAAAGTCTTTCCATTGCTACTTCTTCAGCATGACAAGGTCCTGCAATAACAGCCTGGTTTCTGAAACCGATTTTAAATTCATCGCGAAGATAATGAGCTACCACATCATTTACTTTAGGAATAATCCCTTTGATTGCAGAGATAAATATTTTATCAGAGTAATCGCAGGTCATTTTATCTAATGTATCGGAAAGGTAGATTGATGGAGTTGCCAGCACAACAACATCACAGGCAGAAACCAATTCATTAATATCCGTTGTCAGTTTTAAGCTTTTCAGATTAAAGTGAGCAGCCGTAAGATAAGTTGGGTTATGTCCACGTAGCTCAATGGCTCCTTTTACAAATTCACTTCTTACGCACCAGTGTACTACTTTGCAGTTTTCAACAAGCATTTTTACAATTGCGGTAGCAAAACTCCCGCTTCCTACAACTCCTACAGAAATATCCTTTTTATTCTTTTTTGGATTCGAAGATTCTGAAATAATTTTCTTTTTAGCCATAATTGGAATGTGAACTGCAAAGATATTAAAACAAAGACGTAACGCAGAATCTGAAACAATGATAAAAGCTATTTTCTGAAAAAATTAACATTCCAATACAATTAAATAGCTAATTAACCGTTAAATACAGAAAAAACTGAATTTTAATTAAAAATAACTCTCAAAACGTATTTTTAATTAAATTTGCAAGTTCAAAACCGTTTTAACTTACTAAGAGAAGAAATATGAAAAAATTTCTAAACAGCAAGAAGAACGTAAACATTCTCCTCGGAGGACTTTTACTAGTAGTTTTTGCACAAGGTGTATGTATTGCCAAACTCTTTTCTGAAAGAGATGACAAAACCTACGAAGTAAACCTTGTAAAAATAAACACTGAAAAAGACAGTGTAGATTATTTAAAAATGAAAACTGATCTTACTCTTGTAGATCAGACCGTTGGTCAACTTAATTCCTTCCTGAAGTCTAAAGATATTACCAACGAAAAGCTAATGATGCTGGATCAGGACAGTATTTCAAATTCAATTTACCTTTCCAAACAGGCTAACCGATACAGCCAATATCTGATGGATCTTCAGACTAAACTGATGCAGGTTCCTTTAGGTATGCCTACTGACGGATATATTTCCTCTAACTTCGGGATAAGAAAAAACCCAATTCCTTTTAAAACTGTTTACGCTTCTGTAAAAACAAGTGCTGTCGCAGAATCAAAACCAGCCGTTGCCGCCGTTGCAAAGCCTGAAGTCAAAGCTGAACCTGTAGAGAAGATTGTGGAACTTACCGACAGTTATGGAAATAAAAGAGAAGTAAAAGTAATGGTTACTCCAAAAGCGGCTCCTGTGGCTGCTGCGCCAGCTCCTGCTGCTACAAAAGCTGTTGCCGGAACCAATACTACAACCCAAACTGCTGTAGCAGAAAAAAATAATCCACCTGCTGAAGCTGATCAGATGCAGTTCCACAAAGGACTGGACATTGCTGTTGCTTACGGCTCTGATGTGAGGGCTGCTGCTGCGGGAACTATTATTTTCTCTGGGCAGAAAGGAGGTTATGGAAACTGTGTGATTGTTTCTCACGGAAACGGATTGGCTACTTTATACGGACATTTATCTCAGCTTATTGCGAAGGTAAATGATAAAGTAAAAGTAGGCCAGGTAATTGCTAAATCCGGTAACTCCGGACGTTCTACAGGACCTCATCTTCATTATGAAGTACACAAAAACAATACTCCGGTTAATCCGAAATTGTTTATGAATTTATAATAAAAATGGCTGTCTATTTGACAGCCATTTTTTATTTTGATATGACTCCGGATTCCGGATAACTCATAAGTATTTTATTCTTTATGGGAATTCAATATTCAGCATTTTTTTAGTCTTCCTGTCAAATGCTACATTGATAAAAGGGAAAACCTTATCTCTTTGGCTTACTTCTCTTATTAAGATCATCTGTCCCAGATTGGAATTATCCAGAAATTCAAATCCCTGAAACTGTATTTTTGTAATAGGACCTAATTGAGAATCCATTCTTGAAAGTGTCTCTTTAACTACTTCCTTTTTAGGCTTAAATTTCGGCTCAAACATTTCAAGAATCCCGCTGTCATCTTTATTAATCAAAAATGAATTGATTTTATCAATTTCCGGGTATATATCTTTTACTTCCTGCAGTTCTTTCTGAGTAAATGATTTTGTAAAACTGGCCCCGTCTGATAAAAGTAATTTTGTTTTAATAACATCATATTCTCCGGGTTTTTGATTCTGAAAAACTATAAATGCAATATTGGCAGCATTGGATATTGCTCTTTGAGGCTGGCTATTGATCATTTTACTGTCTTTAATCTCCACTTCAAAAAAATCATCGGATTTTCCATTCAGTGTCTGCACTCCTTTCATTGTTTCAACATGACCTCCATAAAACTTAAGAATTTCGTCAACAGATTTTTTATCCTCTGATGTTGTAGCCAATTTACCACAACTAAACATAGACAATAGTAATAATAAAGGCAAAAATTGAATTGATTTCATTTGGTTATTAATTGATTGTAAAAATTTAATTTATAGATTTGAGCCTTTGCTAAGCATAAATTTTAGAAAAGTTTCTATCCCCTAAAGGTATAACCAAATATAATAAAAAAGTACATGTAAAATTTACATGTACTTTTGATTCATATCATTATTTCAAAATTTTAAGAGTTCCTTTTGGATGGGTAAATGTACCATCAGGACCTGCAATATTTGAATATACTATATTTTTATTATAATCCTGAATATGGGTTACATTGAAGCCAAGATGAGGTTCATGCCAATACACCATAAAAACATTCTTCGCTACTTCTACGGCCGTATATTCTACAGTATCGGTACTGTTTTTTGAACTTCCGGCTGTTCCTGTAAACGTCATTGTTTTGTTATCCTTAAAATCAAGAAGGAATTTTACCGTTCCAAAATCTACTTCTACTTTATTCCCGATTGCCGGATAAGGTGATTTCAGATCCCAGGCCATTTCGCCAAAGAAAACTTTCGCTCCCATTCCCAGTTCATCTTTTCCATGAAGATCAGGATATTTTTTTACCATAAAATCTACAACAGCAGAAGATGTTTTGTTTTCAGTGACTGCATGTTTATAGTTTTCCAGATAGTTTTTCACAAAATCAAGAGATTGTGGTGATGTGGAAGGTTCTGCAAAATGGGAAGGAATCACCTGTTCAGGCTTCAATGCTTTCATTGCATCAATCTGCCCCATCCACTGATCTATTGCTTTTGCATTCTGGGTATCTGCCATCCAAAGGTGAGAACCTACAGAAACTGAAATACCGCCCACAATGGTTTTAATAGAAGGAATCCAAAGAAAACTGTGTGCCGGATCTTCCAGATTTTGTCTGATTTCGATTTTGTTTCCTTCAAGATCAGGAATTGAAGTAACTGCTTCAGGAACGGTAATTTCTGATGGAGCATCAGTTTTCAACTGTGGTTTCCATACTCCCATTTTATCATCTTTTGAAGCTGATATCAAAAATGCAGTCTGAGCAGTTGAGATAATCTTTGCATTAGGAAATGCTTTTTTGATGACATCTAACCCGAAATAGAAATCAGGGTCACTGTGAGAAATAAAAACGGTTTTCAGATTTTTTCCTGTTGCTTTTATTTCTTTCACAAGCTGCTCTGCATATTGTTTCTGAAACTGAGCATCTACCAATACGGCGTCTTTATCACCGTAAATAATGGTAGACGTAATGGGAAAAATAGCTTTAGTTCCCGGATTATAAACTTTCACTTTGAGATTCCCGGCGAATATGCTGATAAATCCCAATAGTGCTATTAACGACAATAATTTCTTTTGTATCATTTCTGTTCTTTTTGGATTAATAAGCTGCTGTAAAACGTTCACGGATATGATTATTCTGCTCTAATTCGTCAACTAAAACTACAGCTACATCCTCTACAGACAGACGGCTTCTTCCGTTTTCATCAAATACCGGAGTTTCTAATGAAGTTCTGTATTTCCCTGTTCTTTCGCCTACATTAGCCTGATTCATTTCAATAGCTGGGCTGAAGAATGTCCAATCCAAAGTATTGTTTTCTTTGATTTTGTTTAAATAGTCTCTCGCTGCCTTTGCTCCTGGTTTGTAAGCTTCAGGGAAATCCGGAGTATCTACGATCTGTACATTATCCGGAGTGTAAAGGCTTCCTGCTCCACCTACTACAATCAGTCTTTTTACGCCTGACTGTTCTACTGCTTTCTGAATATTCTCAGAACCATTTAAGAAATCATTGTAAAGATTAGGATTCGTCCATCCTGCGTTGAATGTGCTGATTACAGCATCACTTCCTTTCAATGCTTCAGTAAGCTCGTTTACGTTATTTACGTCAACGCTTTTTGCTGTTACGTTCTCTTGTGTTTTTACTTTTGAGGCATCTCTTACCAAAGCTTCTACTGCATATCCTCTCTCTGCTAATTCTGATACTACGTGTGCTCCTACAAATCCTGTTGCACCGATTACTGCTACTTTTTTCATAATATTTTATTTTAATTAAATTGTAATAAATTTTGTTACATTTAAGGGTAAAAATTTTTATTCAAACTGATCCGTGAATTCCTGTAACGACTTGTCTCCTAAAAAGTTTACCACCAATTGATCTGTTTCTGCAAACAATGTATTTAAATGATTATTAATCTCCTTTCCTACACCACATGCCGGATTGGGATTTTGATTTTTTTTGCCTAATACTTCTGTATTTTTTACTGCTCTATAGATCTCAGAAATTGTGATCGTTTCAGCATTCTTTGACAGTTGAGTTCCCCCTTCTTTTCCCTGTCTGCTTATAATAAGGCCTGCTTCTCTCAATACACTGATTTCCTTTCGGATAATTACCGGATTTACATTGATACTACCGGCAATCCAGTCAGAAGTAAGCCACTCCTGAGGACTTTTCGCCAATAAGGTCATAATATGTACTGCCGTAGCAAATCTTGTATTGTTCATTGTAATTACTCTGCAAAGATAAACATTTTTCAAATGTAACAAAATTTATTACAGTTAAATTTTTCTTAAAGAATTAATTTATCCAGATCTAACAGTAAATAATTGATATTCTGATTGATGGTTCGTGTTGCAGATTGCATCTGATTCAGCATGGCAGCGCGGTTATGAAGATCATCTGCCCTGTAAAATCCTCCATCACTGAAGATAACAGATTTATCCGCTGCATCTTTACTGTCATCAAACTGATAATGAAGCCATCTTTGCTTCATATTTCCGATAATGGAATGTTCTTCTTTGTTGGAAAATTTCTTCTCCGTATACATATACCAGATAAAAGGTGGAAAATTGGGAGATTCCAGTTTCTCTTTCCAGATATCTCTCAAAAGATTTCTTTGATGGATAAATTCCACTTTTTTTCCTTTGGGATTAAGGGTTGCCAGACCAAAACCTGCTCCCAAAATACCTCCTCCGATGCCTATTGCATTATCCCAGCCGTCACTTTTCACTATTCCGCCAGCTATTGAAGAAGCTGCACCGGCAATGATTGAATATAAAATCAGTTTATTATTTCTGGATGAATTCAGATTGTCTACATAGTTTCCGATCTGTGCTACTCTTTCACCTTCACAATCGAATTCTGCGGCTACCGCATCCAGTTCAGTGAGCGCAATGGTAATTCTGCTGTTGATTTTGGTTTTAAGCTGTAATATCCTGACTTGTGAAGTCAGTGAAGAATCTTTTTTAAGCTGAATAATTTTATGCACATCATCCAGATTATTCAAAGCATTTAAAATTAAAATACTCTGATCTGAAAACATTCCGTTAAGATCTTTATTGGCAGTAAGGATAGAATCCGAATTATAAGACGGAAGTTTATTATTATAATTGTACTTAAAAGGAGCTTTACAATAGCTGTCTTTCAGGGTAAGAATATTCTGCTGAATAGCCTGATTTTTTTTGGAAACACAGGAAACCAGCAAGCCAGCAATAGCAAAGAGGTAAAAAAGTTTTTTCATACAGTCATATTTTGTGTTGCCTAATGTATTGTAGAATAAATTTCGTCATTTTCACAATTCATCTATACGAATATAGCACAAATAAAAAAATTTACCTGAAATCAGGTAAATTTTTAATCTATTTTTAAGAAGGATTATTTAATATCAAGCAATTCAACTTCGAAAACAAGGGTACTGTTTGGCCCTATTTCTTTGCTGATTTCCTGATCTCCATACGCTAAATGCGGTGGAATAATAAGTCTCCACTTACTTCCAACCGACATTAATTGAAGAGCTTCTGTCCAACCAGAAATTACTCTGTTTAAAGGGAATGATGCAGGTGTACCTCTTTTTACAGAGCTGTCGAATACTTTACCGGAAATGGTAGTTCCGTGATAGTGGCATTTTACTGTAGATTTAGGACCTGGTTTTGCTCCGTCTCCTTCTGTAATGATTTCATATTGTAAGCCGCTTGGTAACTGCACTACACTTTCTCTTTTACCATACTCTTCCATATATTCTTTACCATCTTTCAGGTTCTTTTCTGCCAATTCTTTTTTACGTTTAAATAACAAATCTGCTACTCCCATATTATAATTTTTTACAAAGATAAGGCTTTTTGGGCTTGGAAGATGGAAGTACGGTAATGGGAGCTTAAAAATAGAATCTCTTTTATATCCACAATAATTTTTTAATTCATTCTTATTTAAAATAATTAAAATCTAAAAATCAATCAGTTAAATAGATTATCAGTTAAAATTCAGCAATCATATTGACTTACTGTTTTTATTTTTCATACTATTTTCCACAAAATTCAAACAATTGTAATACTTTCTTAACACAGATTTCGAAACTTGGCGTTATAATTGAATTTTAAAAACTAAATGCCAAATCCATTACAATATAATAAGAAGTTTGATGAGCTGAATGAAGAGGAAAAAAAACTTCTGGGAATCAATAAAAAAACAATTGCTGATTTTGTTGAACAGTCCTCTTCCATCAGTGATGTCAATTATGCTACCCGGAATGCCCATGCGAAAACATATGCCGCAGCAAAGGGAACATTCTGGATTGAGCCGGATATCCCCGAACTGTTGCAGCCTTATTTCGATAAGGAAAAATTTGATCTTACGATACGGTTTTCCAATGCCCAGCTGAAAATTAAGAATACCAGAAAAGATATTCCGGCTTATGGATTTGCAGTGCAGATCAAGGATGAAAACGGAGTATTATTAGCCAATTATCCATTGGTTAATTTTCCTTTGTTCCCTATTAACTCTGTTTCTGCTTTTCTGAAATTGTTTACAGCAATTAACCGACTTTATATGAAGCAATGGAGAAACTTATTCACCATGTTTCTTCAGTTGGGTAAAATGATTCCTTCTTTGTTTACTGGCGATATGTTCCGTAATATGCTAAAGCTAATTGGAAAAAGAAATGATTTTATTCTTTCATTTGATTATTATTCTGTAGGTGCTTACCGTTTGGGAGATCAGGTTATCAAAATAAAGCTTTCCCCTCAGTCTGTTGATAAAAACGTAGGTAGAAAACAGAAGGTAAAAGATTCGTTACAAAACTATCTGCAAACAAATGATTTCTCGGCTGATGTTTTGATACAGGTCTGCTACGATCTGAAAGACCAGCCCATCAACAAACTTAATGTGGAGTGGAAAAATACTCCTTTTATTAAAATCGGTGAGGTAAAAATTGATAAAAATTCTTTGCTGGATTCCCGTAACTGTAATACTGAGCTTCTTTCATTCAATCCTTTTGAAAGCAAAATCTTTTTTCAGCCTGTAGGAAAAATACAAAAACTTCGTGATGAAGCTTATAAAGTTTCTGTGCAGACAAGGAGAAAAATTAATAAGCTGCTGCATGGGAAAAATGGGTAGAATAATGATGAATGATGAATTTTGAATACAGATGTAAAGCTTTTGTTCAAATAAAAGAGACTGTCTCAAAAGTTAAATAATTTGGTCTATCTCATTGACTGCGTCGAATCTTCAATTTCTAACGAAGGAAGAATCTCATAAATACTCAAATACATGAGATTCTTCACTACATTTCAGAACTTTGTTCGCAGACTTTCAGTCTGTGTTCAGAATGACACTTTTGAGACAACCTCTTCTATTTTATCTGAACTTTCTATCTTCTTCTTTAATAGCCAGATCATTGATGCTTGCATATCTTTTGGCCATCAGCCCATTTTCATCAAATTCCCAGTTTTCATTTCCATAGGCTCTGAACCAGTTTCCGTCTTTTGTCTGATATTCATATTCAAAGCGAACAGCAATACGATTGTCTGTGTGTGCCCAATATTCTTTTTTAAGCTTATAATGAAGTTCTTTTTCCCATTTTTTCTGAAGAAACTCTACAATTTCTTCTCTACCATTCACGAAAGTGTCTCTGTTTCTCCATTCGCTGTCTATGGTATATGCTTTGGAAACTTTTTCAGGATCCTGACTGTTCCATGCATCTTCTGCCAGTTGAATTTTTTCCAGTGCCGTTTCAAGGGTGAAAGGCGGAAGCGGGTGTTTTTGTTCCATAACTTATTGTATTAAATGGGTGACTATTTTTTTTGATTTTTCAATTAATTCATTAGACCTGAAAAGCTGACTTTCTATGATACTGCTTTCAAAAAGCATATAAATATGATCGGAAAGTTCATTATCATTCAGTAATTCTAAAAAATAGTTTCTGAGATCTGCTTTATGAGACTGAATTACACTCAGAATTTTGGTATTATCCATCGGTATTTCCGATAGAATATTCAGAAAGCTACATCCTCTGAAGTTTTCCTTCTCGTTCATATAGATCAGAAAATCAAAAGCTTTGATAATCTTGGATTTTGAATCTTTTTCTTTTGCTAAAAAGTTATTAAGTTCGCCAAACCAATATGCATGTCTCACATTCAAAAATTCTACACACAGATCTTCTTTGGATTTAAAATGTTGATAAAAGCTGGCTCTGGCTACTTCTGCTTCGGAGATAATCTGATTGATTCCGGTAGAATTATAACCTTGTCTGGCAAACAATTGAAATGTGGTTTCTATGATTCTTTCTCTTGGAGATTTCATATGCTTTTCTTTTCTGGAACAAATGTATGAAAAAACATTAAATACAGACCAGTCTGTCTATTTTTATTTTTAAAATATTTTTTTTGGGAAGTAAGACTGGAAAGCGCAAAGGCGCAAAATTTTTATAGATACAGTGTAATAAGGACGCAAGGATTTTATCTCTGATAAAATTTATTACCGCTAATAATGGCATTGAATAAAGCTAATAATTGAGAAGTAACCTTGCCGAAAATCTTTGATTTTCTCGCGTCTTAAAAAGCAGCATAATTTTTATCTTCTTTGCGCCCTTTAGTTCTTCCAACAAAAAAATTGCAAAACAAAAAAGCCTCCAGAGCAATACTCCAGAGGCTTTTCAAATATTTTAAATATAATTATTTTTCTTCTAACTCTTCTTTCTTTTCTTCTTCTTTTTCAGGGAAGATGATGGATAAGAGAACAGAGATCACCAATACTCCTCCTACAATTCCTAATGAAACCGGAGACGGAATATGAATCCATGGTGCAATAAGCATTTTAACTCCAATGAAAGAAAGGATAATCGCCAATCCGTATGGAAGTTTGCTGAACATGTGGATAAAGTTTGCTAACAGGAAATACAGTGATCTTAATCCTAAAATAGCAAAGATATTCGATGTGTAAAGGATCAACGGGTCATTTGAAATGGCAAAAATAGCCGGAATGGAATCTACCGCAAAAAGAACGTCTGTAAACTCAATAACCCCTACCACTACTAAAAGAGGTGTAGCCATTTTGATTCCGTTTTGGATGGTGAAGAACTTATCTCCATCATAGTTATCGGAAACCTTCCAGAAACTTTTGATCAGTCTTGCTCCTGCTGTATTACTATAATCTTCATCGTCATCATCGTCACCATCACCCCATGATTTAATCCCCGCATAGACAAGGAATAATCCGAACAATGTCATGACAACGTTGATTTTTACTGCTTCTCCGAAGATATTCATTTCAGGAAGATAAGTCAGATTGATTAATCCTACTCCTGCAAAAATGAATATAGCTCTGAAGATCAATGCTCCAATGATTCCCCAGAAAAGAACTTTGTGATGAAGGTATTTCGGAACTTTAAAGAAACCGAAAACGAGGATAAATACAAATAAATTATCCACAGAAAGTGCTTTTTCAATCCAATAGGCAGCCTGATACTGTGTAAATTTCTCAACAGCCAAGGCATGGCTTTCAGGACTTCCATCGGTATTGAATACCCAATATACCACTCCTGAAAAAACCATTGAAAGCGAGATCCATACGATAGACCAGATAGTAGCTTCTTTGGAAGAGACTTCATGACTTTTTTTATTAAATACCCCTAAGTCCAGGAGCAGCATGATAACAACCGTTACCGCAAATCCCCACACCAGACCTGGGTGCAGTTCTAAAATACTTTGATGTTTTTCCACTTGAGTTATGTTATTATATGATAAAAGCAATAGATGCACAGAGTACAAATATTGCTATTTTATTTATCTTTTGATTGTCAATTGATTATAGATAATTCATCTGTACCGTTTGGATCGTCTGCTCCAGCTTTTTATCTGCTGTAGGATCTCCGATTGCATTGAATTTCCACTCTCCGTTTCTCTTATAGAAAACACCCATTACCATGGCAACGTGACCACCGAAAGAAGAATCATTTGCAATATCATATTTTGCAAAAACTTCTCTTACATTGGTAGGCGTTCCTTCATAAATACGGATGGAAGCAAAAGGAATGGTTCCGAAGTCCTGACCTCTGTAGCTGTTCAGTACCATTGCCACATGCTCTACATTCGGCTCCAGCTGGCTGAAATCTACTGTGATTACTTCGTTATCCAATCCGTCATCTCCATCTACGTCACCTGTAAGGTCATCTCCACTATGTCTTACAGATCCGTTTTTGGATTTAAGGTTTCCGAAATAGATTACTTCAGTCACGTTTTTGTTTGAATCATATAAAATACAGCTTCCGTCTAAGTCTACTGCTTCTTTTTTAGTCCCAAAAAATCCTTTCTTTTCAATTGCTCCCCAGTTGATTCCTACACAAGCCTGGGAAAGTTCAGCACCATTTTCTTTTTTAAGGTTAATTCTCTGACCTTTTTGTAAGTTGATAGCCATTTTTTTATGTTTAGTTGTTATTTACATTTTTGCAAAAAAGTGAATCTTCTTTGCTTTCAAATTTCGTCTTATTTGTTGTTCAAATTCAAATTAAGCATTGCCCGCAGAATATTGGTTTCTTCATCGAAGTCAAATATTTTGCTCATAATGTCCATATTTTCAAGGTTTTTGATGTAATCTTTCAAAACACCTTCTACTTCTGCCGGTAATGTACGCTTTCTTTCGTTCATACTATGTTCCAGCTGTTCATTTTTAATTTTCAGCTGATCAATTATAGAACTCTGATTGGATTGATTTTCAGAAGTATCCAGTTTATCCAGTTCTTTATCAAAAAGATATAATTTCTTTTCGTCTACACTGAAAATAAAATGATCATCAGACTGAAAGATTTTGAAAAGTTCATAATCATGGGTTCCAATGAGGTAACCACAAACAAAACGGACCTTAAACCCCTGTATATTAAGCCTTCCTAACAGTTTTCTTTCAATGGAATAATCTTTATACTGATACGCAGGAAATGAACCGGATTTCAGCAGCGTTTCGTCTGCATCTGTTCTATAAAATTCCTGGGTATATTTTTTATGAAAGTATAATACATTCTCCCAATTGGCTGTAAAACTATCTTCCGTAAGGTCTTTATACAATGTTTTCAGATGTTGGGAAAATATACCACTGTACATTTTCCTGTCGGTTTGAAAGCTGTCCACCTGTCTTTCCTCAAAACCTGAAATATATTTACCATTGATGTTAATTTCATTAATGACAGCCAGCATATCATTTTCCTTCTGTTTTTTAATTTTAGTCAGAAGTTCTATGAGGCTGTCCGTATACTGCAGGTGGAAAAGCTCCAGTTTATTGTAATCTAAAGCCGTATTTTCCTGGAACAGATTGTGAATAATATCTGTTTTGATGTAAATAGATATAATATCAATATGTTCAAAAAAATTCGCGAGAAGCTTAAGCTTTGTTAATCTTCTTTTGCTTTGCGACAATATGGTTGCTGCATCATCCCCCACCTTAGTATGCTATAAATTAACCTCTGACATTTGCTTTAAGTTCGTGCTCCAATGTCTGAAGATCCTGATCCAGTTTTCTTCTGTTATCTGCTCCCTGTTTCTGGATTTGTTTCACTTCATTCAATGTATTGATTAACATTGACGTTGTTTCTTTCAATGTTTCTACAGATACAATAGTCTGCTCATTAGCTCTGGCAACATTTATTGAGTTCTGGCCAAGACGCTCTGCATTCTTTCTTAAGATCTCTTCTGTAGTAGAAGATACTTTCTGCTGAATTTCAATATTTTGCTGTTGTCTGTACATCGCTACAGCCAATGAAAGCTGGTTTTTCCAAACAGGAAGTGTAGTGGTAAGAATCGTTTGTGCCTTTTCAGCAATGGAAACGTTGTTATTCTGTACCAGTCTGATCTGTGGAAGCGACTGCATCATGATCACGCGTACCACTTTAAGATCTGCCATTCTTCTGTCTAACCTTGCAATGAAATCTCTCTTATCAGCAATCTGATAATCCTGAAAATCCTGAGGACTGGCCTCCATTTGAGCCAATTCTACTGCAGCTCTTTCCATTCTTATATTTCCTGCAATCACAAGACCTTCAATCTGTTTGATAGAATTCACATTACTTTCAAAAATAGTCTGAAGTACAGCATTATCTTTTGTAGAAGTGATGATTCCTGCATTTACTTTGTAAGAGATCTGCTCAATATTGTTGATGATCTTGTCATACTTTGCAAATAAGTTCTCTACCTGAGTCATTACCTTCTTCATGAAAGGCAATTTACTCAGGAAGCTTTTTACTTTATTTCCGTTAAGCTCGTCCACATCTACATAGTTAAGCTCTACCAAAAGATCATTGATAAGTCCTCCTACTTCTCCTGAGTTTGACCTTCTTACATTTCCTAAGAAACTGTCACTCTGATTGGTTAAAGTTTTCTGAAGCTCCGCTCCGAAATTCACGATGGAACCTGGGTTTGCTTCATCAATAGAGTTCGCAAGAACTTCATATTTCTCACGTTCTTCTGACTGCAGCTGAGTAAGATTTACATTTCCCTCTCTATCCACAAGAACTGCCGGTGCTGCATTCTGAACAGGCTGGGCCGGAGTTGGAGGAACCATTGGTGTAGGTTCAAAGGTTTTAAGAGGTTCTATTGATCCTAGTGGATCTATGGGTTGATTTTCCTGATTGTCCATGATTACTTCTGATAAATTGATACAAATTTGTCAAGGCCGTCTCTTTGTCCTGCACCCACAGCCTCAAATTTCCATTCTCCGTTTCTGTTGTAGATTCTTCCGAATTCTACAGCGGTTTCGATTGAGAAATCTTCGTCCAGTTCATATTTCAAGATCTCTTCATTCGTATCCGTATTGAAAATTCTGATGAAAGAATTTCTTACCTGTCCAAAGTTTTGTTTTCTTGATTCTGCTTCGTGAATGGTTACTACTACTGTAATTTCCTTAATCGCATCATCTATTTTTGTAAGATCAATCTTGATCTGCTCATCATCACCTGATCCTTCTCCTGTAAGGTTATCTCCTGTGTGGATTACAGATTTGTCTGGAGACTCAAGGTTGTTATAGAAAATAAAGTGATTATCTGAAACTAATTTTTTGTCGTCCCCAAGCAAAAATAAAGAAGCATCAAGGTCGAAAGCCGTTCCTGTAGAAGTATTATTGATATCCCATCCTAAACCTACAGTAAATTTAGGTGCGTTAATATTTTCTCTTTGTCCTTTTTGTAAGTTAATAGCCATAATATAATTCCGTTTGTGTTAAAGTATTGATGTTATTTTCGTATTCTTTTATTAAATGATAATTGTTACTGATAGCAAGCTCCAAAAGCAGGTCCATCTGTTCTTTTTTTACTTTAGACGTAAGATAATCAAAATTACTTGAATCCAGTCCTAAAATATATTTTACAATCCTTGTGTTGAACTGAAAACTTTCTTTATTCATCACTTCTGCAACATGGTTTACATTTTTTACTGCATAATAGTTGAAAAAATTTTCAATCTTCGGGTCAAGGTCAAAATTCATCAGTTCTGCGTAATACAGGAACATAAAGTCTGCTTCCACACTATATTCATCCAGGATTCTGTTCACTGTATATTCATGACTTCCCGTGATTTTTATATCGTCTATAAAAATACAAAGTTTTCCTCTCAAAAAGTCCTTATCAATGTAATAAGTGTCATTTGCGATCAGATTTTTACGATCTTCGAAATTAAGATTCCCGTAATCTGTGATATAAGTATGATTTCTGTTGATTTTAGATAAAATACTTGACTTTTTCCCTTTCTGAAACAGATAAAAATCCAGGTGTTTTTTAAAGTAAAAGCATAAAAAATTGGATGCTGTAGGAATCGCCATGTATGGACTTGGCAACACTACAATTTCTTTATCTGTATTTAAAAGTTCTGCATTTTCAGAAATAAATCCGTCAAATAATTCTCTTGCAAATTTTTCAGCATACGACTTATCGCCATACTTGAAATAGCTGTATTCTGCAGGTAAGAAAGTAAACTCATCTGCCGAATGAATGTGGTGTAAGCTGTATCTTGTATTCATGTTTATTTTTAGTGTTTAAGTAAATGGGCACTGAAACCAAAGTTCTTTGCTCCCTGATAATCTGCTACAGGATTGTCTCCGATGTGCAGAATCTGATCGAGCGGCAAGTCTTGATCTTCGATCTTATTCTTCACTTCCTGAAAAATTAGCGGGTTCGGTTTGGAACAGTTAATCTCATCAGAATAGATATGAAAATCAATGTACTGATCCAGGTTTTCATGGATTAGAAATTTCCTCATTGTTTTTCCTTTAATAAATCCTGTATTGCTCAGAATATTAATGGTTTTTCCCTGGTTTTTTATATCCTCAAAAAAATTATGAATATTTTCAAAAATCACAACTGGTTTATACTCCAGAAACAATTCTTCACTTTTGTTGTAAAATTCATTGAGCTTTTCTTTATTCAAAAGTTTCACATCAACATCTAAAGCACCCAAAATCATCAGATAAATTTCAAAAGTATCAATATTTCCTCCTGTCACCTCATTGATCGTATTACAAAGATCATCGTAATATTTTACAGTTTTCGCAACCTCTTCTATTGGCTTATCTACGTTAAAAAATGAGGAGAACAGCTCAACTCTTTTTGCTTTAAATTCAGGATGAGATTTGATTAAAGTGAGCCACAGGTCAAAGGAAAAATGACAGTGGTTTTGAATGTCGATATCTGTTTTCAATAGGTTTTAAGTTAAAAGTTTTTATTTAGCTTCTTGAAAAAGATTTAAAATTTTCATTCATCAAAAAGTGTTTATAAGACTATTCTTCCCAAAGATAAAATTTTTATCATAAAAGCATTACGTTCGTTCTCTGTTTTAAGATATTTTTATGAAAAATGATAAATTTAGAAGCCCTCAAAGAAGGTAATTGAAAAACCGTTTAATGTCCTTTTCCAAAAAATATTTGGAAAAATTCTTTGGAAATCAAAAAAATATTATAATTTCGCAACCGATTAAAAATCAACAATGTCAACAAAAATGATAAATATTATAACTTTAAGCAATCCTGTCAGAGCTGTGTTCTTTGGCAGCACTGAATATTTATCTGAATAGTTCTATAGATCTTTTATAATAAAAAATATATTGAAGACCTGTCTATTCGGATAGGTCTTTTTTGCTGCCCTAATTTCAGACTTTAACAATTTAGGAAAATTCTGCTGTTTGTTAAGATCTCTGAAAATTTTTCTTCGATACAAAATACAAAAAAATGTTTTGCCGGCTTCATAAGACCGGAGTGTATTTTGTGCTCATTTTTTTCAGAATCTTTTCTAGGCACAGATCTAAAAATCAACAATTTAAATCAAACAAAATGAAATACAACACACGAAATATAGGGATTATAGCACACGTAGATGCAGGAAAAACAACGTTATCAGAAAGACTTTTGTATTACACAGGACTCATTCATAAAATCGGTAATGTAGATGACGGAAATACTACCATGGATAAAGACATCCAGGAAAGAAACAGAGGAATTACCATTTCATCCGCTGCAGTTTCTACAGCATGGAAAAAAGACAATAAAGTGTATAATATCAACATTATTGATACGCCGGGACACATTGATTTTGCAGTGGAAGTAGAACGTTCCTTAAGAGTTCTGGACAGCGTTGTCGCCGTTTTCTGTGCTTCATCAGGGGTACAGCCACAGACTGAAAATGTTTGGTTCCAGGCTGAAAAGCACGGAACATCCAAAATCTGTTTCATCAATAAAATGGACAGAATTGGGGCAGATTTCTTTGGAGTTCTCAATGAGATAAAAACCAAGCTGAATGCTGTTCCTCTTGCTCTTCAGATTCCGATTGGGGCTGAAGTCCATTTTGAAGGCGTTATTGATCTTGTCAAAATGAAAGCATTATACTGGACTGATGAAAATGGTGAAACTATTGTGGAAAAGGAAATTCCCGGTCATTCTATTGCTGAAGCTGATCAATACAGGATAAAGTTAATGGAAACTCTTGCAGAAAATGATGAGATGTTCTTTGATATTTTTATGTATACTGAACAAACAGTCACTGTTGAAATGATTTCAGAATCTATACAAAGAGTCTGCAGATCCGGAGCAGCTGTTCCCGTTTTATGCGGTTCTGCTTTTAAGAATAAAGGAATTCAGCCTCTTCTTGATGCTGTGGTTACTTATCTTCCGGCTCCGGACCAGCTTGCTGATCTTCAAGGGAAAGATCCTCAAACGGAAGAAACGGTGACATTGGAAAGAAATGAAAGGGCTGCTTTTTCAGGGCTTGTTTTCAAAGTTGTCATTGATAAGCATATGGGAAGACTGGCTATGCTTCGTGTGTATTCCGGAAGGATACAATCCGGAGATACGATATTGAACGTAAGGACGGGTGAAAGTTTCAGAATTTCGAGAATTTTACAAATGCAGTCTGATAAAACGTTATCTATGGAAGAAGCTAAAGCAGGAGATATTGTTGCTTTAACGGGAATAAAGGATGCCAAAACCGGAGATTCTTTATCTTCTCTGGATCAACCGGTATTACTGGAAGCCATCACAATTCCAACTCCTGTTATCAGAGTTGCTATCGAGCCAAAAACCAATGGTGATGAGAAATCTTTCGGTTTGGTATTGGCAAAAATTCAGGAAGAAGATCCTTCTTTGGTGGTTGAAAGAGACCAGCAGACCGGGGAAACTTTATTAAGTGGATTAGGAGAACTTCATCTTGAGGTTACTTTGGAGAAAATCCGTCTGAATCATGGTATTGAAGTTAATCAGGGAAAACCTAAAGTTTCTTACCGTGAGATCTTAACGGAAACCAAAGTTCACAGAGAAAAGCTTTCCAAGCAAAACGGAGGAAGCGGTCAGTTTGCTGATATTACTTTTGAAATCGGACCAGGAAATGACCATGAACATGGATTGGAGTTCGTCAATATGATCAAAGGAGGTGTTATTCCTACCGAATTCATTCCTTCTGTTGAAAAAGGATTCAGGGAAGCTATGGATCATGGACCACTGAAAGGATATCCTCTGGAAAATATGAAGGTGACTCTTCTGGATGGCTCTTTCCATGCTCAGGATTCTGCGGCATTTGATTTTGAGATAGTCGCAAGAGAAGGATTCAAAGCAGCAGCCAAAGGATGTAGTCCTAAACTGATGGAACCTATCATGCAGGTAGAAATCCAGAGTATTGAGGAATACACAGGTGCTGTCACTGCGGACATTAACAGAAGAAGAGGAATCATTACTTCAATTGATGAAAAATCGGGAAGAAAGATGTTTGCAGCGGAAGTTCCGTTAGCTTCAACTTTCGGGTACATTTCTGACCTGAGAACATTGACGAGCGGAAGAGCTTCCATCAGCATGAAATTATCACACTATGCTTTAGTGCCTGATTTTATCGCGAATACATTAATAACCTAAACAAGCAAGGACTGTAGATTTTTCTTACAGTCCTTGTCTGGTTATGAGGTATATCGTGAATCGTCAATTCGCTGCGCTTGTCAATTTTTTCTGCAATACAAAAATTCACTATTCACTTGCGAAGCAAAATTCACTTATTGACCCCTTCTTTATTTTTCCGGCATCACCTTATATGTTGGGTCTTCCTGAATATCAATTTCCACTATAGCTTCTGCATTTTTAAGTATTTTCCGGCAGTCTTCGCTAAGATGACGTAAATGCAAAGTTTTATTCTGTTGTTTATAACGTTTGGATAATTTGTCTAAGGCATCTATTGCACTCATATCTACAATACGGCTTTCTTTAAAATCCACAACAACCTGCTTAGGATCATTCATTGGATCAAATTTATCTGTAAATGCTGTAGCTGAACCAAAAAACAGCGGTCCATATATTTCGTAATGCTTTACTCCATTTTCATCCACATATTTTCTTGCTCTGATTCTTTTAGCATTATCCCATGCAAAAACCAATGCTGAAATGATAACACCAATCAAAACTGCTAATGCCAGATTATGTAAAATTACTGTAATCAAAGCTACGGTAACCCCTACAAAAATATCCGATTTCGGCATTTTATTCACAATCCTGATCGATACCCACTGGAAAGTACTGATAGCAACCATCATCATCACTCCTACCAGAGCCGCCATAGGAATTTTTTCTATCACAGGTGCTCCACATAAAATAATGATGAGAATCAACAGTGATGCTATTATTCCGGATAATCTTGCTCTGGAACCCGCGTTCAGGTTCACCAATGTCTGCGCTACCATCGCACAGCCACCCATTCCGCCAAAGAAGCCATTGGTAATATTAGCCAATCCCTGGGCTACGGATTCTTTATTTGTATTTCCTTTGGTATTGGTAATTTCATCCACCATTGATAACGTCAGAAGAGATTCAATAAGACCTACTCCGGCCATGATCAGGGCATAAGGAAAAATGATCTGCAACGTTTCCAGGGAAAAAGGGATCTGCGGAATATGAAAACTCGGAAGATTTCCGCTGATATGGGCAATATCTGCTACTGTTTTTGTTGGAATATTAAATCCAAAAACAACAGCAAATACGATGATAATAGCCACCAGAGAGGCTGGAACAACTTTCGTAATTTTTGGAAAAAAATAGACGAGGGCAATGGTGAGGGCAGTTAAACCTGCCATGATATACAAAGGCATCCCTTGCAGCCAGCTTACCACTCCATTACTGTCTGTAATTTTGAACTGCTCTATCTGCGCCATAAAAATAATAATGGCCAAACCGTTCAGGAATCCATACATAACAGGCTGTGGAATCAGTCTTACAAATTTCCCCAGCTTAAAAATTCCAACAGTCATTTGAAGTATTCCTGCAAGCACTACGGTGGCAAAAAGATACTCTACTCCATGAGATTGTATCAGAGCGATCAAGACAACAATAGTTGCTCCTGCTCCACCGGAAACCATTCCAGGACGTCCGCCTAAAACTGCCGTCACGAGTCCCATCATAAAAGCAGCATAAAGCCCTGTAAGCGGAGATAAACCTGCAAGGATAGCAAATGAAAGTGATTCAGGAATCATCGTCATGGCTACGGTAAAACCTGCAAGCAATTCATTCTTGTAGTTTATTTTCTTCGAAAAGTCGAATAAGCTTATAGTATTTTTCATTGATTGGCAAAGGTATGGACTGTCTCAATGGTATACAATTTTTTCTTTTTATCATTTCTTCACAATTAGAAGTAGAGATTTAAATAATCACTACCACAACTGTTATTAATTGTTAATTTTAATTAAAATAAATATATAAAGTACATTTTTTACATTTTCATCTATTATTGCTTATTATTTTTGTTTACATTTGGAAGCGAATAAGCAATTATTTGGTACTAATTAAAATTCAACGCGTCAAAAGCTGATTATGAATCTCTATTCAGCTTTAACCCACAGAATTATATAAAAACCTTAATAGGTTATATATTATTTTACACAAATGGAAGGAAGAGGAGTTTGAAGAGAGAAGAAGAGGAAACCCATTAAAAATAAAAAATATACCCAAGTATTAAGGTGCCCCTACCCACCTGTTTTTAAGGTATTTATAAAATTAAAGATCCATTTTATAAGGTTAATAATCTTATTGAGTACTTTAAATATTTTTACGCCATAATTTCTTTTTTTAATCAATTTCAAATTAAAACAATTCACTTTCTTTCATATAAGATAATATACATCTCTATTTCCGTTTTTTTGACACATAAGTTTAAACAAAAGAACAATATTCAGTAAAAATGTTATATAAAGAAATCCATATTGGGAAATTTATTAAGGAGAGAGTAGATGAAAATGAAATAACAACAGAGAGAATATGCAAATTTTTAGGTAAAGATGAAGGAGCTGTCGAAATGATGTATGGCAGCAAATCTATGGATACAGATCTTCTTCTAAGATGGAGCAAATTATTGGAATACGATTTTTTCAGACTCTACAGTTCGCACATGATTTTATATGCTCCGCCTTCTGCCATCAACAAAAACCAGCAAAAGTCTGAAAAGACGCCCTATTTCAGAAAAAACATTTACACTCAGGAAATCAAAGACTTTATCATGAAAAGAATTCTTTCCGGTGAAATGACCCAAAGCGAAGTTATTAAAGAATATTCCATCCCAAAAAGTACACTCCACAGATGGCTTCAAAAGAGTGATAATGTAAACGGATAAACAGACACAGCATGCGCCCCAATTACAAGAAAATATACCTGGATATGCTCAGGATGGAATATCCGGAAAAGCTGAAGGATCCGAAAATCAAAGAACTCCTTGAAAAGCTTCATACCAGTGAGGATGTGCTTAAGTTCAATGAAAAACTGTTCAAACAATCCAGAGAAAATCAAAAACTCAAAACCTATGACAAACAGACTATGCTAAAATTACTGCAGTATCAGAAAAAGCATGGTCATTCCACAAGTTATATGTCCAGAAAATATAAGATAAGCCGAACTACTCTTTCAAAATGGAAAGTGATGTTTGAAGAAGAACTTGGAAATACAATGAAAAATGCCGGTCAATAATCTACCGGCATTTTTTAAAGGTAATAATAAGGAAAAAACCGGGCTAAACGTTTGCCGGAGTCGAACCGGATAGCCTTGCCGGAGTGACCGGCTTCGCTATTCCTCCCATGATGGTGTTACGATGAATTTTTTCCTAACGACACTTTATAATCATAATATCAAGAAGCTGGAAGTGGAAAGAAGAAAGGGGTTAAAGCCGATAATATATCTGACTTATAGAAAATTATAATACAAAGATCTTTCAACGTTCCACTTCCGGCTTCTGATATGAGAAAACAAGGCAACAGACGAATAATGTAGTCGTGCTCTAACCAACTGAGCTACTCTTCCTATTTAGACCGTGTTTTTTGTTGTGGAAGAGACGGGATTCGAACCCGTGACCCCGTCGTGATGAGCGAAGTAACATTTTTCTACGGCACTTGTTTGTTTTTTAAAATAAAAAGAGGCTAAGTTCGAAAAGACTTTTACAAGATCATTTTCATGATCTGTTATGGAGTCGAACCAATATTATACCGAAGTAAGCCTTCTCTACGGCACTCTTTTTATGGAAATCAAGGTAATATTTTTCAGAATCTTCCATGCATTTGCTCTACCTGCTGAGCTACTTCTCCTTTTTCAGGGAAAAGGCAGGATTCGAACCTGCGACCCAATGTTTAATCAATCCGAAGTATGATTCTAAGACGACACTTGATTTTAATTTTAGTAAGGTAATTAAATCAAACAGAGACTTATACGGGGTGTTACCATTTCTACTATCTGCTATGCAGAACAGGATTCGAACCTGTATTACCGTCCCTTAAGAAGTAACTCTGTTTTACGACACTTACTTTCTATGATTATTCATAGTTATTAGTTTTCTTTCTACAAAATTATATTGCAACCGTGCAATCTTTTTACGTAGTTTGTTTTTTTATTTTTTTTCATAAGTATTGAGTATTAACCTCAATACAGTATTCCTTTTAGATTTGGTTTATAATGAATCATGATTATTAGTTATTCGTTTTATTTTTTACAAATTTATATGGCTAGTGCGCATCCTATTTACGCAGTTATTTTTTATTAAAAAAACCAATCAAAATTAATAATAAGAGTAATTGATGTTCAATTGGAAGTTGACGATGAAACTCTTATTGACGGCATTGGTTAGCTACCGGGCGATCTGGTGAAAGACTCTGTCTGTTTTTGGAATCGAAGTAGGTCTTTCTAACGGCACCAGTATTATTAACACTGCAAAATTATATTGTGAGTACGCAATCTATTTACGTAGTTTTATTTTTATTAAGAAAATAATGATGAAATCATTTCAAAAAGTTTAAAAATACCTAACAGGGGAAGTGATATAATAAATCCTATGATTAAACAAATTCCTATTTTGCTTAAAAAACCTGTTTTGTTTTCTGAGTAGCTCCCTTTTTCTCTTGTTTTGGTTTTAAAAACAGGAATATGTTTTGTAGCCATGAAACTATCCTTTTCAAGTTCAGTGATTACATTCAATGCATATTCATCAAGCAGGTTTTTATTTCCTCTGAAAACAATATCTTTTAAAATGGCACTTCCTGAATTGCTTAAAGAGTTTCTGTAAATTTCTACTGCATTTTCCATTTCATTATTCTCCGGTGTAGAAAGAATCCAGAATTTACCTGCTTCATCAAGAAACCCCGCTTCAAAATAAATATGCCCCAATTTTTTTCTTAAGGAAAGATCATTAGGAAACTGATTGATCATATTTCTTAATCTGTCACATGCCTTTTTCTTTCTTCCTTTTTTGAGATCCTGTTCAATTCTATAAAATAAATTCCCCATTGTTTTAAGCAACTTTATTTTTATTTCAAAAGGAGTGCCTGTTACAGCACTACTTCTTGAATCATTTTCACTGCAGATTTTTTGTCTTCCAACGCATTCAGTACATCGAAAATTTTGTCTGACCAACCTGCAATAAGGTGTACATCATCTTTTCTGATATCAAGCTGCTGTGTACCATAACCTGCCAGGTCAAAAATATACAGCTTCGCATGAGGAGCAATGGCTTTGTACTTCTTCCAAGTATCTTCAAAGGAGTTTCTGTTTCCTCTGCTATCCCACATTTGGGTATCCGTGAAAAGCATTACTTTATCTACCTTTTCTCTTCTTTTGATGAGATCTTCGATGACCAGATAACCATTGGTAGAATATCCTACTTCACCTTCACGTTTGTAAAATGCATCTACATTCCTTAAAATACCATTTTTCGGCATTGGAACCCTTAACCAGCGGTCGCCGAAGATACCTGTTACCACATTTTTACATTGTGACTTCAGGATCATAGACATCAGCAGACCAATATCATAGAGTAAAATTTTACTTTTAGCAGAAACTGCTTTCTGCATAGAACCTGATACATCCGCAGCGATCACCACTGATGTGTCAAAACCAAAACCTTTAATGTTTCTGGCACTCACCACAACAGCATTTTCCAATGCTTCCAATACTGAAGACAGATAAGGAGAATCTATGTTTTTTAATTCTCTGTAAGCCGCCAGAAATCTGAATGGAAGCTGTTTTGAATTGGATACGGCTCTTTCATCAGAAAGATAGGCACATACTTTATTCATTGCATCAGATGAAACCTTCGCTTCCAGAATATTTCTCAGGTTTCTCATAGTTGCCATGTAACCCAGTTTGTTGCTGAAGATTAATTCTTCCCATTTATTTTTGAAGGCCAGTTTTCTTGCTGTATCATCTGCAAATTTTGTCTGACCCAAAACGGAAAGTTCCACTTCCCATGTATAAGGAGCTTCCAGTGTATTGTTAGCAATTTTATTGAAAACTGCCTGCTGATTTTCATCTTTAGCTTTCGGGTGAACCAGAAATAATGCGTCTTTTAAGGTTACGTCTGCTTTTCTGTTGTATTTTGCAAACTGGTATTCATCAAATTTGTTGAATGATTTCACCAGACCTTTCTGAATCTGCTTTGACAGTTTGTTCAGCTTCTTGGTATCTGTTCTTTTGTTCGCAAGTTGGTAGTATGCCAGCAATTCTGTAATTTCATCTGCTCTTTGCACCACTCCATCAACAGTTTTGCTTACAAGGTCTGTACCTGAGATATGCTTTGCCAGTTCAGTTGTCAAAACCAATGGAATGGATCTTAGGTACATATCTTTCCTTGCATATACAGCGAGTTTTGCTACAAACTCAGGATCATTTTTTTTGATCAGAGACTGGATTCTTTCCAATCTGTCAGCTCCTTTTTCATAGTTGGCATCTGACAGTCCTGTTGTAACAACAGCACTATACAATTCTTCTGCAGGTGTCATTTTAAATGCTTTTGCACCTTCATAGTTTAGAACTACTTTTTTATTTTCTCTTTTTAAAAAATTAAATTTCATGGTTACTGTTTTTATTGTTCAACATGGGAAGGATTGATACTTCCTTTCTGATTTCTGATGCAAAGTAAAAACAGTGTTACGCAACCTTTTTGCGTAGAATATTTTTCTTTGAATTTTTTGATTTTTTATTTTTGAAAAGTGATTATGAGGGGGATTTATTTTGAATAGCTAAACGGATTTGATAGGATTACGCAGATTTTAAGTTTTGGTTAAAGCCAGATGAATAATGGATAATTTATTAGGCGACCTAATGCCCACTTCTATTGAATAATACTATGTTAATAGTATTTCTACCGCAGATTGCACAGATAAACACAGATATTATGAGAAAGTTTTTTAAACCGATTTCGGCGGATGAAGTCATAATTTATTAAGCAGGCTAAAGCCCACCTCTATTGAATCAACATTAAAACAAATATTGAAATTTAATAACAATCTAATTCCTAATTCCTAATTCCTAATTCCTAATTCCTAATTCCTAATTATAAACTCCTTCTATCATTCGTTTTCATTAAAGAAATCATCTATGCTAAGTTTTACGGGAACGGTTTTTTAGCTTTGTTATAATTAAAATTAAGCTATGATTAAAGGAATATATGAGACTCATGTTCAGGTGAGCGATCTGGAAAATGCAATACAATTTTATACGGAAGTATTAGGGCTTAAATTGGCTCACAGAGATGAAACCAGACCTATTGCCTTTTTATGGGTTGGGGAAGGGAAAGAATTTATGTTAGGATTGTGGGAACAGAAAGAGAATCTTCAGACCAGACATTTTGCTTTTACCAGCAGTAAAGAGGATATTTTGAATTATTCTGTGGAATTTCTGGAGAAAAAAAATTTACAACCCTACAATTTTCTCAAAAACGGAAGCATTGAGCCCATGGTATTTGCGTGGATGCCCGCACTGGCTATTTATTTTAATGACCCTGATGGAAACCAGCTTGAGTTTATTTCTATTTTGGATGGTGAGGGCAGACCGGAACTGGGAGTACTTAGCTATGAAGAATGGATGAAACAAACAGGAAACTGACATAATATATTTTAAATAATACAACGCAGAGGCACGAGAAATGAAGTTTCGCGCCTTTGCGATTGTCAACAAAATAATAAGGCGAACATCAGCAGTTTTTAAATATTTACCAGTTTTTTTACTGCCAATACATGTTTGCAGGGACCTCTTTCTCCCTGATATTTACTGAACCATTCACAGGTACAGCGTTCTCTTTCTTCTTCAATGATTATTGTGTGGTGAACGCCGGATCCTTCAACTCTGGCTTCTGTTCTTTTTTTACTGTTATTTAAAATTTCTACTTTTCCGTCCTCTATAAGTTTTTCAGCATTCTTTATGCGGGGGTTAAGTCCGATAATACGGCTTAATTTAAAAGGAAGTCTGCGGTAGAAAAATTCTCTGTCATCAAGATCGTAACCCAGCAAACCCATTGCAGCGAGCCTTCCAGTAATATTTTTAGTGTTCTCAAAGCTTACATTTTCTTCCAATACAAGTTTCGAAGGGTTGAAAGACTGATTGACGTAAGCATATTTATCCAAAGCATCAATCCAGTCATCTGAAACCTCTGAAATCAGGTTGTCCAAAATTGCTCCTTCTCCGGAAAAGCCTCTCCAGGATTCTCTTGACAGAGAAAAACTGAATCTGATATTTCCCATATTGAGCTGCCATGTGGTAGACTGCATATTTATATGGGGGAAAACCTGCATACTATCAATATAAGGAAGAAGCGGTTCTAAAAGCCTAAGCCTGTGAAGCCCTCCTATACAAACAGAATCTACAGATTTTACGGGAGAAAAAATGGGTTTATTTCCTCTGACAATTAAATAATAATCTGTCTTTATCACTCCTTTCGGCATTGCGCGAAACAATTGCTGTGTCTGGATTTTATTGAATGTATGGCGTTTTTCTGACTCTGATAAGTATACCTGAACTGTTCCCAAACCTTTGATCCATTTTACAGGTAAAGGAACTTTTCTTTCTATTATTTTTTCTTCTTCTTTGTAGAGTCCTACTTCTTTTTCACCTATAGAAAGCATAATTTTTTCATTCGGACGAATGCTTCCCAGTGCGTTGATCATAGGTTGATTAAAATCTACGTTCGTAGTTCCGTTTTCCAGAAATTCTCCATCCAGCCCATCAGGCGTCACATCTATTCTTGCATAAACTCCGCCGCAGTGAGAAAACCCTTCAAACCTTAATCTTTCATTTCCTGCCGTTACGATCGGATCTTTAAGAAGTGTCATCTGAAATGGCGACAGGCTAAAGCTGGATCTCACAATATTGGAAAGCGTGATCAGACATCGCGCCAAAATAAAAGGCTGCCCCACATTTCCCCAGAAAAAACAAGGGATATCGGTATTTTTATGTATCTCACTATATTGGGCAAGAAATAATTCTTCAAGAGCCCCCTTCTTCAGTAGAGACGATGCTCCTGAATAATTGTAAATAAGCGTATCTTCCATAATTTATTTTTTCAGAAGAAGATTGCAGATTTTTTTCAGACTCGAGTTTTCTTTCCAGTTGTTTAATTTTTCGATGACTTCTTTATGAGCTGTTGAATGGTTCAAAGCCAATACTTCATGGTAGATTTCCAGAATCTTTTTCAGATTGGTCACTGGTGTATCCATTTGAAGCAGCATATTGGAAATCAATTCCTCTAAAGCAATATTATGATTTTTACTTACATTCAGCATATGATGCTGCATAAGATCTGTTAATCTTTTAACCGGTGCCCATTCCAGCTTTTCGTGCAAGCCAATTACTCTTCCCAACCATGCATTATCCATCATCTGGCTGGAAACATGTTCAAGCCAGATTTCAGCTGCTGTTCCCCGGATGGTCTTATCACTGTCCAGAAAAATAGTTCCTAAAAACAGATAACCCACTTCATCCAATGGCTTTTTGATCTGATAAAGTGCATTGGCTGTGTTCAAAACGAGGCTTCTTTCGAAAACCTCTGCAATTCCGGAATAGAAAAGACAGTACTTGATCACCTTCGCCAATGCATTTGCCGGGGTATTAGGAAAGCATAGTAAGAGTGCTGGTATTTCGTTCAGTTCCTTTTGTTCGGCAACAAAATATTCCATGAACAAAGGATCTTTTCTCCTTTCAAGATGATAAGTTGGAATAACAATATTGAGCTCTACCGGATAATATGAGTTTTTCTTATTGTCAATGGTTTTCCAGTCATAAGCTCCAGAAAAGAATTCCGCAGGAATGTTATCATATCCAAAGCCGTTGAACTCCTCAAAAACAGTTTCCGGCGAGCGGGTAATTCCGGCCGTCATCCACCATGAAGGATGTGTCAAGCTTCCTTCTGGTTTTTTATTTTTACCAAAGAAAAAAAGCAGTAGTTCCCTGTATTCGCCTTTTAATCTTTTCTCAACTTCTACAATGGCTTTTGAGGTATCATCCAGTGCACAACGCTGCAACGCCAGCTGAATATCCAGATGGTGAGGCTCCACATTATTCTTTTGATAACCCTCCAATCTATCCACCAAAATTAATGGAGAAATCCAGCATGGAGCATGGGTGATTGGGAATAACAGAGGAATTTTATCTCCAGATTTTATTTTTTCAAGAGTATAGACTGCAATTTCCTTAAATGCTTGTCTCGCGGGACAATCTGCTCCAACCTCTTCTATTGGGCCTAATTTTTTTTGATAGGTTGAATAAGATTCTCTGGCAGCTTCTTCCTCTTTAGTTTTCTGATATATTTTTTCCAGATTTTTGAGCTGAACAGGATATTTTTCCATCAAATTCAGTCCATAATTGATGATAGCATTACACAGTAAAACATTCAGATAAGGAACTTCCCATTTCGCAATGGTTTTACAGGCTTTCAAGAATACAGGTTCTATCAGTTTCACAGATTCAGCATCTACATCTCCGGCAAATTTGACAAATCCAGTTAAAGCGATATCACAATGATAACTGTACGGATCATCCATTGCCAAAGGAAGATAGAACATCAGATCCTCAAAATTCTGAAGCACCTGCACTGCATTTTCATCCCCAGTAAGCAACAGTTTTTCCGAAGCTATAGATTCCAGTTCCTGTTGTTCATCTACAATATATTTTACCAAAAGAGGGCGTATATTCGTCAGTATATTATCTGAATAATGAGAAAGTGCCTCTACCATATTTTCTGACACCGGAATATATTTAAGAATGATCTTCGCGGCTTTCGACTGTATACCGTCGTCTTTGCTTACAAAGGCAGAACTTAAAGCCATTCCCAGCATTTCAGGATCCATTTTCTTCCGTTGAAATATTTTTTCCGTAAGGACTAAACTGGAAACCACTACTGTTTTCACCTCTGAGCTCAGCAGATTGGGAAGATAATGTGAAAATTCATCATGCTTAAAACCAGAAGTTCCCACTATTTTTTTCAAATGTGATAATATGGTATTCACGGCTTTTGACTGTGAAGAAGCTAATCCTGCAAGCAAATCATCCTGCAGATCAGACAGTTCTTCTTCTGTTGGTTTTAATGAAGTAAATGCATCCATAAACCAGCCTGTGACGTTTTTATTAAAGTTCCTGTTGGAAGCCAGAAGACATTCTCTCAGGAATCTTTTTCTTTCAATTTTCTTTTCAGCAATAAGCTTTTGAACGATGGGAAACCATTCTTTACGGAATGGTAAAGATTTAGAGGGATATTCACAAAGATACCAAAAATGGGTATTAAGAGTTTCCGGATGATCATCCAGATCTGCAGGATAATTACTCAGGTGATGCCCAAGCAATTCAGGATTAGGCTGCACGTAACCTTTTTCCGTCCATTCCAAAATATCTATATAATTAAATGCAGTAAATTCAGCTTCCACAGATTCATTGATAAAATCTGAAAACCAATCTGGGCACCCCCATTCCAATATCTGCTCGGTTTGTTCGGCATTACGGAAGAGGCTCCAGTAGTTTTTACCGAAGTTCTTCTTGTCCATACAGACAAACGAAGCAATATCTATAATGGAATGCTGATTCACAGATCCTGCCGTATGGTAGGAGTTTTTAGTCATTACTATTTTACTGATCTCGCGATCCATTTTCTTGATAGACGGCACCAATGTTTTCCTTTCTTCAATACTAAGCTCTTTTAGAAAGGGGATAATCTCATGTATTTTTTCCTCATTAAGGATCTCATAAAGTCTTTCTTTCATGTGCTTCTAATTTGATGTATAATTTGTTTCAGGTTATTTATTTTTTCCATTCTTTAAGCAGTCTGCTAAAGGCTTCAGCCAATTCCCGCAGGTTTTGCTTTTACAGTTTATCATAATGCTCAGATAGCTTTTTTATGATTAAAAACAGGCTTTTCAACGGCTGAAAGAATGGGTCTCAGCAGTTTTTCAAAAATATATTTATAACTGTTAATCAAATTGATAAAGTTTAAAACATGATCTCCTGATCTTTTTGCAGGTACACATGCCAGTCTGATCTTTTTACCGATTATTGTTTCCTGTTCTTTTTCCTTTAAATCATCCAAAACAGCCTTGTTAAATAAGGCTTCAAAAGCCGTACCAGAGAGCGTTTTATAATTATTAAACAGTCCCTGAAACAGAAATAAATACAGTCTATACAAGGAAGGTAAATTCAGGTTTGTCCAAGTATTATCAGACTTCACGTTTTCATTAATTCCATACTGATATTCAGCATATAACAAAATTTTATTATTTTTTATTGTTAAAATAAAATCTGAAAAACTGGATTTCCAATATAAAATTTTGAATAGGTCATTATCATAAACACCTTCATTAGAACTGAATAAATTGTTCAGAAAAGAGACATTTTCAGGAGGATATTTTTTTTCAAAGAAGTGGACGGCAAAATAAGCCGGTATTATTCCATATCCGGACCTATTTTCAGCTTTGCAGCCCATCAAAGAAGTCAACATAGAAATCATATTCTATCTATGTATTTTATTAGTATGCTTTTAAATGATTAACCACTTCTTTTTATCTTTTGGTGTAAGTTTTTCAAAAAAAGGAGTCATATTCTTTATTTTACAGTTTAAATATAATCCCTCAAAACCTCCATCAATAAACATAAATTCATTCTTGTCCGCTAAAATAAAAAAAAATGACTGACAGACAGTAAATTATCCCATTAAAGTGAATTTTTTAACAAAATATTAAGTTAATAAAACAGCTACTACAATGCAATTGATAGCACAACAACAATTCCCTGTTTAAAGATATATTAATAAAAAACAGGATAAAAGCTTTCTATTTTAGCATTTACACATTATTTGGTGTCTTAATTTTAAGAATTATCATGCTCTAAGCTAATACCATTTTACGGTACTGATACGTTAATTTTCTTTAAAATAGTAAAAACAGGATTGTAATTCGTTAAATTTTATATATTTGCAAAACAAAAATACTTGATAACTCAAATACTTTTCAATGATAAGCACGGAATTGTTATTTTTAATAAACATCAATAAACTGCAGTCTGTAATCGCCAGAAAATTTGATGCTCTGAGTATTCATGGCCTGGGATTCAATGACTTTGTTATTCTTTATATTCTTAATTCTTCATCGGAAAGCAGGATGCGAAGAATAGATCTTGCTGAAAAAACAGGTCTTACTGCATCTGGAATCACCCGATTATTGAATCCGCTGGAAAAAACAGGACTGGTAGGCCGGGAAACCAACGAAAGGGATGCCCGAGTAAGCTATGTAGTCATCACCCCTAGCGGTAAAAAGATATTTGAAGAGGCTAAAATAAGTGCTGAGCATATTGCTAAAGAAATTCTTTCTTCTAAAAAGGGTAAATCTTTAAAAATGATCAGTGAGCTTCTATTTGATTTAGGAGGAAATATACAATAATGAAAACATGAAAAATGCATTAAAGAAACAGTTGAGAGAAAAGGCAAAAGACCACAAAACAACGATGGGAGTTCTTGCTGTTACCAATACTTTAACCGGGAAAAAATATATTCAGGCTTCTCTAAATCTGGAAGCACTGGTAAATAAGATGAAATTTCTTTTAAACGGCGGAATGTTTGAGCATTCACAATTACAAAAGGAATGGACAGAATTGGGCAGTGATTCTTTTACTTTTGAATTTGCCGTAATTGTTCCAGATCAGAACAATGAATATATCAATTATCGCCAGGAGATACGAAAGGCTGAACAGACTTTAATATCAGAAAGCAACAGGGAATTCTATTCATCATGAAGAAAGTTGTCCGCATAAAAGAGGTAGACCTGTGCTATGAAATTTTCGGAGAAGGCCATCAACAGGATGTTGTATTAATTTCCGGATTAGGAAGTCAGATGGTCCGTTGGGATATTGCGTTCTGCAATCTGCTGGTTGAAGAGGGATTCAGGGTGATTCGTTTTGATAACAGAGACTCCGGAAGTTCTGTTTTCAATTCCAACATAGAAATTCCTTCTGACAAAAGCATTGAAGAAGTTTTTGCTGTACTCAGTAAAGAAGATATACCCTATTCTTTGATGGATATGGCGAATGATGTCATTGGACTGCTTGATCATTTAAATATCAAAAAAGCTCATATTGCAGGACGTTCCATGGGAGGAATTATTGCACAACTTTTAGGTTCTTACTATCCGGAAAGAGTTTTATCATTGACAATCATCATGTCTACATCTTTGAATCCATCTCTACCCAAGCCGGATCCTGAAGTAATGGCAATGATGACCCAAGGATCTGCTGATCCTGTTCTTCATAAAGAAGAATACCTGAAAGAGAAGATACGTTTTGCGGAAAGAATTTCAGGTTCGGGATATGTTTTTGATCCTAATATGGAAACCATATTGTTGGAGCAAGAACTTACACATACTAAGACAAAAAATGGAATTATCCGACAGCTTTTGGCAATGGGATCATTTCAGTATGATCCTGAAATTTTGAAGAGAATAACCGTTCCGGCACTGATTATTCACGGAACAGATGATCTAATTTTTCATCCTGATTGTGGAAAAGATATCGCTGATACAATTCCTAATGCTGAATGGACTTTAATAGACGGTATGGGACATTCTATTCCGGTGGAACTCTATGGTTTTATCAGTGAAAGGATCTCTGATCTAGCAAAATAAAAAAGACTGCCTCTTTATTTGAGACAGTCTTCATTTTTAAATATGCGCTATTTAATAATTCCTAAGGCACCAATGCAGAATCTTCGCAATATTTTTGGCATCATCAACTCCTCTGTGGTGAGTACCTTCTAAAGTCATACCCAATTCACCCAAAGCTCTGTTCATTCCGACACTTTTCCTGATAGTGGGATGAATTTCACCAAATAATGTCTTCACATTAATATGGTCATCACTCATAGGATAATCTGTGTAGAATCTTCTTGCCTGATCCTTCAGCATATTGAGGTCATAGTTTCCGTAACTTGCCCATGTCAGCCCTTCGGAATCATATTCTGCTCTCAGAATATCGAAAGCATCATCCAGCATAATTCCTTCATGATCCAGCATATTTTGGGTAAGCGTTGTGAGTTCCGTACAGAACGGACTTACTTTTGAATATTGGGGTTTTACTAAAATTCCTTCATTTTTGGAGATCTTACCGGTTTTTGCATTCATAATGCATACCCCAATTTCGATGATCTCACTTTCCTGTCCTCTTGGCGGCCGGTTATCCCAACATGTTGCTTCAAGGTCTACTATTAATATATTTTCTGTTGTTTTCACTTGTTTAAAATTTAATTGTTAAAGAATGAAAGATGCATGCACAAAGAGGAAGGTTTACAATGGTGAATTTACTTCCAACCTCCAGCTTCTGTCTTCCAGCCTAATTACGATTTACAGAATCTTACTTAAAATTCTGGCTGTATTATAAGCATCGTCTGCTCCACTGTGATGAGTGCCTTCAAAATCCATATTCAGGTAACTCAGGGCTCTTTTAAGTCCTATTTGTTTGTGCAAATTGAAATGTCTTTTAAATTCATGCATCACATTCATATAATTTTCTGAAAAAGGATTGGTTATCCCGAGCCAGTCACATTGTTCTGTGATCTGTTCTCCATCAAAATTTCCATACCCTGCCCATGTAAGCGGTGCGGAATGATATTGGTTCCTGATTATTTCACAGGCTTCTTCGAAATAGATTCCTTTTTCTTCTATCAATTGTGGAGTAATTCCTGTTAATTTTGTGCAGAATCTGTTAATTTCTGATCGTTCAGGAATTACATAGATGCTTTGTTTCTGGGAAATTACTTTTGTTGTTACGTTTAATCTGCAAATTCCTATTTCTATAATATCGACTTTCTGCCCGATGGGAATTCTGTCGTTTTCCCAGCATGTAGCTTCCAGATCGATGATTATGATTTCATTGGTTGTTTTCATGATTTTTTAGAAATGAGAAGCCAGAGGGTAGAAATTAGTCAGGTTTCTATTTCTCTTATCCTTCGGCTTCTTTTTCATTGTTAATTGTTAGTTTCTGGGAGCAAATGGTGATGTCCATTTTTTCCTTTTCATTATTTCTTTGACCTCCTCGTAGGAAACCGGGTAAAAATTATGGCAATCTACCCCAACGTCAAAACTAAGTGCCATCTCATCATCCGGCAAAGTTCCGTGTGAATGGCCGTATAACTGCCACACGCCGCGGTGTGAGCCATTCCAGGTACGCATGGCGTAATGAAAAAGAATGATTTTCTGTTTACCATTGTTTTGTGCCGGTTCATCAATTCTCAGTTCGTGATAATCTCTGATGGAGGCAAATCGCTTGGGATACGTTAAAGCCGCTCCTTCATGATTGCCTTTAATCAAATGGATGTTGCCATTTAACCGATCCAAAATCTCTTTTGTAAAGTCCGGTTTTCCTAAACTCATATCTCCTAAATGGTAGATCGTGTCACCGGGTTCAACTTTTTCGTTCTATCTTTTAATGAGTTCTTCATTCATATGGTCCAGTGATTCAAAGGGTCTCTCTGAAAACTTTATAATATTCTCATGACCAAAATGATGGTCTGCTGTAAAAAATATATTGGGTTTCATTTTTTTATTTTTTTATTTTTTTAAACCACCCCGTCAAAAATTCTTTGAATTTTCGCCACCCCTCCAAAGGATGGGAATTTTCACACTTTCATCAGCTCTATTTCTCTTTAATAAAATGAAGTGTTTTCGTTCTTCTGACTTTTATGGTTACTTATTATACATAAAAAGTTTCGGTAAAAATTTACCGAAACTATACTTTAAGAGTCATCAACTCTTCTTTTATAAAATCAATTACTAAAGAATTCAACTTTTTGTTGATCCTTTTCTGCTCTTCTTTTTCAATAGCTGTGAAAGCTGCCGGGAAGTCTTTCTGGAAATCTTCTAAAATATCCTGTGAAAAAAGACCAATCACCTTACCTATCATTTTAGGTTCGAATTCGCCAATTTTGCTTACCACATTATTCAATCTGTTGACTGTAGCATATCTTTGGATTTCTTCCCAGATTTCCTGAGCTTTTTCACTGAAGTGAACCTGTTTCTGAACAGTTTTAGCTTCTTTTTTAACCATTTTGGACTTTTCAACCCATTTTTCATTCTTATTTTTTAGAATAATTCTGGCTCCGTTTCCAAAGTATTTGGTTTTCATAGTTTTTACGATGGTACCTTCACATATATTATCTTCCAATTCAGGTAATCCAAGCCAAGCCGGAATTTTTGAATTGAAAACATTGGGGTATCTCAAAGCTTCTTCAAGAGTTCCCTGGAACAAGATTTTAGCATAGAAAAATCCTGTCTTCTCAAAAATATGATTCACAACTTCAGTATCCAAATAGGTAATTCCATTCAGTTTGATATCGAAAGCGTAAAATTCGTTGTGCGGTGCATATTCTATTCCTTTCTGAACCTTCACAGCATCTTTTACAGCTTCCACTTCTTTATGTTTGTAACCGCCACCGAACAATTCACCGTAGATGACTACAGTTTCTACATCCGGGTAGATGGTTTTTACGATTTGAAACACTTCTAATACATTTTTTCTGTAGCGTTCCAAAATCTGATGTGCATTGAAAAATTTTTCATCTTTATCGATGAAAGCAGTTCTCTTAGCGATTTTAATTTCCTTTCCGTCGGTAAAGAAAGAGAAATTAGCCCCGTGAACTTTTTCCTGTACAATGAAAACCTCATCCCCAAAACCCTGAATCCTGATCTGTTCGATCACGCGGGCCTGGTAAGCATTTTCTATAGCGTTATATGTTTTGAAAATCATTTTGTTTTAGTTTTTTAAAATTTTTTAAAAGGGAAAGAATATTTTCCTTTCCTACCGGATTCATAGAGTGGCTATAGAATTTCGGAAGATCCAGATAGTTGTCCATGCAATATTCTATCAGCCACTTGGCACAGTCATATCCTGTTTTTTCAATAAATTCCTGACAATTCTGATCTAAATAATGCTCGTCTGCAAGATCATGGTCAAAAGAGATCATTTCCGGAAGTCCTTTTTCCAAAATCCTGTTGACAAATTGCTCGTAATTCCGAACAATATGCCAGTCGTTTCTGAGAAAAATATCCTGTTTGGTATAATGATAAGCCTCAATAGGATATCTTATATCATCCAGAAATAATAATCTTTTTGTTTTTTCCATGATTTAATTTTTATAATTTTCTAAGCTTCTATCTTCTTACACCCATCTTCCAGCTTTATTACACCATCATATCAGCACAGTTGGAACTTGCGAAAGCGTAAGGTTTTGCTTTAAACACATATCCCATTCCCAGAATATATCCCATTGCATCTTTTAATGCTACGTTGGATTTAAAATCCGGGTCGGTATTAATGTCTGCGTGTACCTCCATTTCTACACCATAAGTATCCAACACAGAGCAAATCGCGTATGCAATTTCAACAGATTTGTTGACTTCATTCAGCATTCGCTCCTTGATACTGATACTCTGTATTTCTCTTTCTTTTCTAATAAAGGTAAACGCTCCTTTTCCCTCACGAATAAATACTACTGCCGTAGCATAACTGATGGCATCTCCGTATACATGGGAGTCTGATCCCACACATACTTTAAGACGGTGTCCATTAGCCTGTTCGCGGAGGATGGCTTCTTCTACCAGCTGTGTGATAGAGTGTTGGAAAATTTTTCCATTCATATTCTGCCATTTTTGTTGTTGCGTTTCCATTTTTTCTACATATTTTAAATTGATAAATGATTGTTGATAATTGATAAATGATCACTAGTTGTCATAATTTCTAACTTCTAGTTTCTAATTTCTTTTTTTGCACTCCGAACCGGACTCAAACCAATACCATCAGTTTTGGAGACTGAGATGCTGCCATTACACTATCAGAGTAATTCATGAGTAATAAGTAATTGGTAATGAGTAATATTTTTTTTATTACTTATTGCTCATTATTTATTGCTTATAATCTAGTACGGGAAGAGGGATTCGAACCCCCAAAAGCTTGATCCTAAATCAAGAGTGTCTACCATTCCACCATTCCCGCAGGTTTTTTATGAGTAATTGGTAATAAGTAATATGAAAATCTATGGTTATTACTCATGTTAGGTTTGAGAAAGCTCTGTCTGTTTATAAACTATGCCTGTTAGTGTTTGTAAAGATCTTCTACGCTTGACAAACCTTTCTCATTTCCTAATGTATTTTGTTTTAAAAAAGTAAAAGGCTGTCTGTTTTTATTGACTAAAGATCTTCTGCTCTTGACAGTCCTTTTTTCTCTTTTCTTCATTTTTTGTGTGAATGGTAACTGGCCAATTTTTAAAAAAATCTGAACTTTCATGGTATTAATATCAATTCAAGATTGACCAGCTATTCACATCCAGTACTCTATAAGGGAATCGAACCCTTATCTTCTGCTCGAAAGGCAGGCGTCCTCACCGTTAGACGAATAGAGCATTAAGCCACTGACCAGGAATCGAACCTAAACAACAAGAGTACATTTCCTGCATGCTGCCATTACATTATCAGTGGTTGGTGGAAGTAGTAGGATTCGAACCTACTCAGCAATGAAGCAACAGATTTACAGTCTGCCCCGACTCTCCAACTTCGGCGTACTTCCCTATTTCATGAGCAATTAGTAATGATTAATAAGTAATTTCTCATTTTTTCCTTTCAAAAAAAAGAAAAGGTCTGTCTTTATATTGAATGTTTAAATAAAGATCTTCTGCGCTCGACAGCCTTTTTCTTTTATTAATAAAGGATATTCTTTGCTATAGATGATAAAAGATTCTTATATCTCCTATAGTTTTTACATTGAGATGGTTATGGGATTCAAACCCACTCAGTTTATACAGCGGTTTTGCAGACCGCCCCGACTCTTCCACTTCGGCGAACCATCAGATTAAAAAATAAAGTCTGTCTCAATTTATTTGAAGAACTTCTGCGCTTGACAAACTTTATTTTTACCTAAAAATTTATAAATGATCACAATTAATTTCTAATGAATCCGGAGAGAAGAAAAGCCTGTCTGTATTTCTCGTGTTTGGCGTAAAGATCTTCTGCGCTCGACAAACTTTTACTTTTTCTCCTGAAACAATTAACAATTAGTTACTGTAATTCCGGAAGGACTCGAACCTTCAACCTTCTGTGTATCAGACCGATACTCTAACCACTTGAGCTACGAAATCATTGGTATTCCATAAGGGGATCGAACCCTTGTCGTTCGGTAGAAAGCCGAATGCACTCACCACTATGCTAATGGAACAAATTGTCTGGAAAGCAAGATTCGAACTTGCGACCTCCCGCGTCCAAGACGGGTAAACAACCACCGTTATCTTTCCAGCTTTGGGGTTCACTTCTATTTCTTTTCCGGGAGACAGCCGGATGGGAAATTTTCCATGAACCTTTTTTTGTGATTCCGAGAGGACTCGAACCTCTAACTTTGGGTTTAGAAAACCCATACTCTATCCAGTTGAGCTACGGAACCGTTTTTTGTAATCCCAGAAAGATTTGAACTTTCAACCCCCGGTTTAAAAGACCGGTGCTCTAACCAATTGAGCTATGAGATTTTATATTTTGGGTATCTCCGGGGATCGAACCCTGTTCTCCGGTTCCACAGACCGGCGCTTTACCAAATAAGCTAAAGAAACCATAAAAAAAGCGCCTCTTTTCGGGAGGCGCTTTCATATATTTAAACGTAAGAGATCATTAGCTGATCCACGTATATAAGCACCTTTTATCCACAATTCCACCTTCAAGAATACACGCAACACCTGTCGGTTCCTGTCCGAATAGTCTTGAATATTGATTGAATATGTTGTGTAACTGTTTCATTTTATTTTTGTTTGTTTCTAAATTATTTTTAATTGAATCCTGAAAACCTGTTGCTTTCAATTTTCGGTTGCAAAGTAAATATGATTTTTTTTAACCTGCAAATAAATTTTCAAATTAAAACATTGATAATCAATTAATTATAATTTAAATTTAGAATAGAGAATTTCTGTCCGCAATATTTTGCAGATATCTTAATTACCTAAATGACTGTCTCTCACCGGGTTGCTTATCACTCTATTTTATCGTATTAAAGTTTCATTGTTGATTAAAAAATTTTCATGTTTATGGTTATTTTTTTTCATTCTAAATAATTTCTGACCTAAAAAACAAAAAACGCCTCGGTTTTCCGAGGCGTTTCTGTTGTATTTTGATTAATTTTTTACAAGTTTATAGTAAATAATTTCCAAAGTCAGCACATTTCGCCTCATTCCATATCACCTCATCATACCCTAATAATCCTTTATTAGAAGGACTTTCGAATAGTTCCGCATTGATATGTGCTCTTTGTATTGTCATAATTTTCTGGTGCAAAGATAAATCTTTTTTGATATTATTTTATTATTTCCACAAGGAAGGATAATAAAAAGGGCGATTCTGATACTTATAGATAATGCTTTTTTTAACGCAAAGTTTTAATTTCAGGAGTTTCTTATTTTTAGGGAGCTAAGGGGAATCAATTAACATTGATTGATGAAGCTGAAAATATATTTTTTTAACTGGCTGAAAATCTTCGATTTTCTTGCGTCTTAAAAATTATATATAAAATTTATAAAATCTTTGCGACTTTGCGTTTTCCAACAAAACAGAATTACTCTGTTATCTTAAACGCAAAGTTTTATTTCAGGAGTTTCTTATTTTTAGGGAGCTAAGGAGAATCAATTAAAAATTGATTTGATGAAGCAGAAGTTATTTTTTAATTTTTAAATTCTTCAATCTTTAAATATTTAATTCCTGAACATTTTATTTCTTCCTGTTTTGAATCTTGAGATATCTTTCAGAATTACGTCATCATGGGGATTAAAGAATTTCAGTTCATTTACAATTTCGGAACGGGTATTTACTTTTTCGGCGATGATTTCGTAGGCTATATTTCTGGTGGCTGCCTGTAATTTCAGATCTTTTTTGAATTCATGTTTCATGGCTTCCAGATAGATAATCTTTTTATAGGCCGGAGTCTTTTCATATAAATTCAGAATTTCAGATTCTAATTTTTTAATGTCGAAAATATTTGCAAAATAATTATTCAAACAGTTGAAAGCATCTTTATCTTCTTCCCATCCCTTCAACAGCACTTTCTGAGCATCTTCTGTTTTTTCCATCTTTTTACGATAAATCAGGGAAGCTTTCACCATCTGGCTGTTAGTCATATAATCTTCTGCTACCATCTGGTAATAGTGATGGGCATTTTTAAGATCGTTGATTTCTTTATAGAGATCTCCTACTTTTTCTTTCTGCTCCATTTCTTTGTAGAGATCAATGGCTTTTTTGAACTGTTTTGCTTTTTCGTAGCAGGCGGCGGCATCGGATTTATTATTCAGTTTTTTAAGATATACTACTGCCGCTTCATTATAAAAGCCTCCGTTTTCCAGTGTTTTTGCTCCTCTGTAGTTGTCCTGCAAAAGATTCATATAAACTCTGGCTGCTTTTTTATAATCTTTTTCGGCAATATATTTTTCAGCAAGTTCTTCGTATTTGCTTCTGATCCTGTCAAAAAGAGAATTTTCCAGATAGAAACTGCTGCTTCCGCTGCCTTTTCTTCCTGAAGAATTTCTGTTATTTTGTTCTTTATCTTTTAAAGAGGTGATCACCAAAAGGATAATAAAGGCTACGATCAGGAAAATAATCAATGTTCCGATCACACTCCAGAAACTTTCGTGGAATAGCTGGGCTACAATCCCGATAACCTTGAACATTGCCAGCAACACAAAAGCTGCTATAAATTTGTCTATAAATTTCTGTCTATTCATCATCATCGGAGTTTAAAATGGTTTTATCTTCTCTAAACAGACGATAAAGAAGCAGCATCACACAAATAACAAGCACCCATACAAACCAGTTGTACCCAAACATTTTGACCAGCGGATAAAATAAGTATACAAGCATGGCTACAAGGATGGCAATTAAAATCAACTTTACCCATACCGGAACATTGTCTCCGCCAAGGTTTAATGATTTATTTTTAAACAGGAATAAGTACAATCCTACTCCGGCAATCATCAGGATCACCATGTACATAATGTCTGAAACCGGAGCCTTTTTCTCTAATGGGCTTCCTTCCGGAGCTATCGCTTTTATTTTTGCTTTATCAATAGATGCAGAAGAAGGATCCACAATATCCAGCGTCCCGTAAAGTTTTCCCAAGGAATCTGCCATTAAAGCTTTTCTTTTTTTCAGAAGATATTTTACGACATCTCCATTCACAGGTTTTCCTTGAGTGTATTGTTTCAGAGAATCTGAAATTTTACGCTGTAGCTTTTCGGTTTTTTCTTCTATGTGTTTTGTAATTTTTTTGGTGTAGATCGTTTTGAGAGAGTCTCTGCTTCGTTTTTCTTTATTCACAAGCTTTTCGATATCACTTCCTATTTCGCTTACCTCTCTTCCACCGCTTTTTTTATAATTCTCTTTGTCTTTGTCTGTTTTGGATTCTATGATTCCTGCGTGAATAAGTTCTTTGGATAATCCTTTTCTCTGCTGGTGATACATTGAATCTATTTTCAGATCAATTTCTGAAGTTCCGGACTGGAAAGCAATCATATCCGAAGGTGCCTTTACTTTATTACTTTCAATTTTTCCTGAAGAACCTATTTCTTCCTGCTCAGAATTATTTTTTGAAGGTAATGCAATCCTCAGCACAATAGCTGCAATAATAAGCGCCCAGAATACTCTGCGGAAATTCTTTGTTCCTGCACTTTCTGTTTTACCTGCAGAGCCTCCACCAAACAATCCTTCCAGCCAGGTAAACTGACCAAATCCATCTCCTCTGGAAGTTCCCATAACATCCAAAGAAACGCCTAATTCTACGGCTCGTTCAGGGTATTTTTCAATGTATTTTAAATATTTTTCTATTTCTTTTTTATTCCCGGCCATTACTTTTTTAAGGTCAAAAGGCAGGTTGTTCATCCATTCTTCTTCGGTTTGTTTTGGCTGTAATGCTTCCATTACTTTTTCGTCATCCATTTCCACTGTATAGCTTTCTATTTTTTGTGGAATTGAAACTCCGTTCAGTGGTCTTCTGATATTTTCTTTTATAGTTTCAGGCTGTTGAATTAGTGAAATCCAGTCGATTTCCTCAGACAGTTTTACCAATCCGAATTCTGGATGCATGATCAGAAAACGGGAGTCAAGCTGTGCCCAGTCTTCAGGATTTATTTTAGGATAAAAGATCGTATTTTCAGGAATAAAAAGCCTGTCATCTACACTTTGAAAGTAAGCGTTTCTGCCTGTTTCCTGTGGAGCATGATCATTAAAAATAAGAAAACATCCATACAGCACATTAGGACTATTTGCCGGAATAGCATAAGATCTAACCTGACTTAAATTAATCCCAAGGGTCTCCATTTCCTGAAGCCAAACAACAGGTGAGGAACCTTTGATCAAAAGTCCTTTTTTGGGGTAGTTATTTTTCGGGAAAGGTTTTATTCTAAGCTCCATACTCCAAAATCTGTTCTATAAATGGTTTTAAAAACCGTTCGCACATATCATCCATTGTTCTTACTTTCAACAATGCATGTTCCGGAAGATAATATTCTGATCCGCCAAATTCCGTATAGGTAGCTAACGAGAGAAAACCGCCCAGTGTAGACGGGATAAAAAATTCTTCGATGCTCTTGTTACTGCTTCGGAAGGTCAGCATTCCCCGTGAATCTGTAATGATTTCACTGCCGTCAGGGAATGTAAATTTATTTTTATTCTGTTCTGCAAAAATTCGGATATCATATTTATTTTTGGAAAAATTCAGCGTATTTTCTGAGGCACTGTATAATTCATTTCCAGAAACAACGAGGTTTTCGTACTTGTTGATTCCTATTTTATTGAAATTATTGATCACTTTTAATCCGCTTCCTTTCAGCTTGGCAACTTCGGCCTCGGCTTTTATATTATTTTTTTCAAATTCTTTGTCTTTTCCGGTAATAGGCTCTACAGAGATATTCCCATCAATATTGATTTTGTAGTGGGTTTCACTATCCGGATGATGCAGATAAAAATTCCGCCCGAAATAAATCAGTCTGTAAGATTCCGGAATATGCATTCCTGTAAGATTCTGCTCAGAATATTCTCCGGTATTAAGATTAAGCTTTGAAATTAATTTCTGATCAGGCTGATACTGACACAGAATAAAATGCTGCTGTCTGTTTTTTGTAAGAGCAAATTGTCCTTTCGGTTTTATGGAAATTTTATCAAACAAAACTTCACAACCATGATGGGTTTTATAATAATCGTAGGAATGTCTGTCGTAATAATTATCAGAAAGATAAGTCTTCAGCAATTGTTTTTTTGAACTCAGAATGAAAAATTCTCCTTCATATAAAAACTTAGCGATCTTATTGACAGGTGTTGGAAATAAGATCGGATAGTTTTGTGGGAGATCTGTTTTCTTTCCATTGAAATTATGAGTAGATTGTTTTTGCTGCGGTGGGTTAGCCCACAACTCCTGCAACGGAAGTTTTATTTTCTGAATATGTTTCCTTGCTCCTTTGTGATGTTTATAAAAATTGATTTCTCCATCCGAAGACGTTGTCACCAAAAATTTCAATTGATCTCTGTTCTGATGTACAACCCGCTGAATTTTTTCATCCTCCATATTATCCTGATGGGTAATAAAGAACACTTCAATATCCTTTTCTGAATAGTGTTCATTAAAAAATTTCTCCAGCGCTTCCGAAACTTCAAGAATGGGACTAACCTGATTCAGGTTTTCAACCACCTCTTCCACTTTGTTGAGTGTAATGGGAATAGCTGCCTGTCCTAGTGCAACGACTTTACATTCGGAATGAGCTTTCGGATGTTTGATAACGGCAATTGCCGAGGCATAGGCTAATACTTTTGGAGTTCCCCAGTTTCTAAGGGAAGTATCAATCAGGATAATTCTTTCAAAAATATTTTCTTCAGGCGGAATTTCTCTTTGGATGTAAAGTGCCTCATTATTGGCTACACGATTCATGAAGACGTCATCTTCATTGGCAAATTCGGAAAGTAGCATTCTGTGAAAGTCACCTTTATTGGTCATATCAGAGATTCCTCCGATGGGTTGTTCACCGGGGGAAAGATGACGCATTGGAATTTTCAGTCCGCTCCAGATTCTTTTGATCAGGCTTCCTATGTGAAAAGTCTTTGGCTCTTCAATTAATTCTGTGATGAAGTCTTTATTGTTATCTGCCGTAGTTTCTTCTTCTACCACCTCATCTTCCAGTTCAGGTTCATGAATCAAGCCTTTCATGGCATCAATGATAGATTGCGCAGTAGGAAATTTTTCGTTCAGATTCAGAGCACTCAGATCTTTGTTTAAAGCGGATGAAGCGTCATCATGTTTTTCTGCGCTGACTGCAAGTTCCTGCGGTCTTTTATAGTAGAATCTTAAGAAACCATCAGAAAGACTGGGAGATAATCTGTTGTGTCCGTTTCCAAAAATGGTCTGAAGCAGCACAATTCTGTTCTGTCTTTGTTTGTAAACTTTGGGAAGTGATTTTATTTTTTCAAGGAATTCAATTTGTTTTTCCACACGGAATTCAAAATCTTCTCCACTATAAAATTCAGCTGTACGTCTCAACGGACGGGCAAAATCTGTGTAACCATCCTGCATGGCGTATAAAACCATAAGCAATGCCCCGAAAGGAGGCCATCCCACGGGCTGAAGCTGGTTCAGAATTTCCATTATATAAGGTCTGTAAGCAATTGCTCCCACCTCCGGTACGGAGAGAAGATTGTTATCATGATAACCGCAATCTCCGGGAACATCCTCATCTGTTTTCCATTCCCAAAAGTAATTTTCGTAGGACTGGAAATAGGCCTTTAATTCCATTGTCTTGATTTTTCGGTAAGACGGAATGAGCTGACGGACAATGGACGGAAATCTGTTTCTTTAATTAAAAGACAGTTTCCGTTTTCGTCCCATAACAGTAAGTCTTCCGGCTCTTTATTATATTTCTGCTGCAACAGCGTACTTACATTTTTAAATTCAAAATCCAGACCGGCAGGCAGTAGATGCCTGTCTTTGGTCCAATAGGTCTTTCCGGGAAAGCTTAGAAGCGGAACACCTATAAACAGTGCTTTATCTCCCAGTAAGGTCCATTTTATTTTTTCAAGTTTAAATTTGTGCAATACTACAATAGCTTCCTTAATATCATTTATATTGCTGAGTAAAGCGATTACCGGCTGTTCTTCATTACTTTCTTTTAATTTTATGTGAACCTGTTCGTGAATTCCAAAATAATTCTGGTTGGAAGGTGGAAGGCTCAGCTGCAATGCTTTGTCTATAGGAACCCAGAGCAGTGCTGTTCTCATTTTTTTACTCGGAACTAAAGCTTCTTTTCTAAATAAAAGCCCATCACGAAGTTCATATAAAATAAAATCCGGCAGTTGCTGTATTTCTGAGGCTATTGCCTGTTCTTCGGTAAAACCTTTCAGCCAGATCGTGTCGTCATCTACGGCAATCTGAATATTCTTCCAGTCTCTGATTGAGCCCAGAAAATCTTCATCAGCACGGGGAATTTCCGCCCAGAATTCTTTTAAACGCTTTGAAGAATCTTCTGCCATAAGCTTTCAATTTCTTGCTGGATATACTGCTTCTGATCCGGATTCCTGATCCAGTCACAACGGGTCTGCAGATACCTCAGTTTATCTTTTATTACGTTCTGTTCTTCAAAACTTAATGTTCCTCCATTCCATTTTTCCACAAGAATTTTTACGTCTTTCATAACTTCTTCCGGATTGGGAGTTTTGTTTTGCATCGCCTGCGGATGGGAATCGGGGTGATCATCTTTCTCAATTGTTCTGTTGATAATCCCTTCCAGAATTTCAATCTGTTCTTCTGTATCCCAGATATGTTTCAAAACCCAGAGATCGGAAAGCACAGCTTCTTTTCTTCCGCAGATCAGTGCGCTTGCAGCAATCAGGTTCTGAAGCTTCACCGCTCTACGGTCTGAAATGGCAATTCCTGTATTTCGAAGGCTCATAATGGTATTCAGGTAGACTTCATAAATGGGCCTAAGATCTATTGTTTTACAGAGATTCTGTAATTGTCTGATCTCATCAGCATGAATTTCCGGAATTTCGGTTTCTTCTTCGTTTTCCAGTTTTCTTCCGGCTAAAAGTACCTGTTGTAAGAGTTCCGGGTTAACGTAATCTACATTGATTCTTACCAAAAAACGGTCAAATAAAGCATTCAAAGCTTCATCTTCCGGAAGAACGTTACTTGCACCTACAAACATCAATGCTGGTAAGTGTTTTGTTTCTTTTCCTCTCTTAAAGATTTTTTCGTTGAGTGCTGTTAGGAGTGAATTCAAAATAGCAGAGTTCGCATTAAAGATCTCATCCAGGAAAACCATGGAAGCTTCCGGCATCATTCCTTCTGTATTGGTCAGAAGTTCGCCTTCTTTCAGTTTTCTGATATCAAAAGGTCCGAAAATTTCGTTCGGTTCTGTAAAACGGGTTAATAAATATTCAAAGTTTTTGCCGTCTTTCACTGTTTTTGCCAATGTTCTTACAATCGCAGATTTTGCAGTCCCCGGAGGTCCGTATAAAAAGGCATTTTCTCTTGCCAAAAGGCATATTCCCAACAGATCTACGACATCGTTTTTACCTACAAAAGTATCTTTTACGTAGTTAAGGACTGTATTAAGCTGATTTATATTCTGATTCATTGATTTTAAAAATTAAAATTTCCACCACTTTTTCTTTTGGTTTTTTTCTTCTTCTTTATTCTCTGCCTGTTCATTTCTTTTGCTGAATGAAAAAGCCAGTCTCTGATAAGGATCTTTGATATCGAAATACAAGTGTGTTCCGTCATCAAGGGTTAGTACATCCATAATCTTATCTTCATCCCTGACCAGCTTTTGCGAAACATCCTGTTTATCGAGATGATGTCTCACTAAGTCTCTTTCGTCAGAAATTCTTGTAATAATATAGGGAGAATCTTTGGTTCCGTCCCCTGTCTTTTCAAGACATTCAAAAATAATCTGTGCTATGGTCATTTCAATATTCCTTCCTTTTTCATCACCCAATTCTTTGTAAGCAAAATATTTATAGATATGTGCTCTGGGACTAAGCAGGATATTGACATTGTTATATCGTATAACTTCTTCAAATTTTCCTTCATTAAGTAAATCCTGTATACTTTCAAGATCTTCAGAATAAGGATCATATTCCGGATTACTGATCACCAGTTCACGGCATTTCAGGAATGTTTCTTTTGTAGGATCGGTTAAAAATTCAAATACTTTCTCATACATTTTCATTGTTTTCTTCGGTTATAGTTTTTAGTTCTTTCCAGAATGCATCTTTGTGCATTCCAAATTCGGCAGTTAGCAGTTTATTAATCAACGGAATTTCTGCCAGTTTATAATCTTTTTTTTCAACAATTCTTTCCAGATAGAGTTTCCGGTACGTATTGTCTTTCAACTCTTCCTTCCAGTTCACATTCTTCAGATCAAGATCATATCCAATTCCGGAATAGTGAAATTGCACCAGAATATTTTCCAGCATTGAAATTAACGGATCTTCAGGATCTACTGCATTTAAAGCAATCATTATCTGTGGTAAAAATCTCAGTGACAAATCTACAGACAAGATAGAAGAAATATCCCGAGTTCCTTTGAATCCGGGAATAAGGTTTTCAATATTTTTTTCAGTATTTACTCTGATCAGATAAAGCTGTGCGCTATAATAGAGAACTTTTGCAGCCCAAACAGCTGCATTTTTGTTGCAGGGTAATTGGTCTGACAAAAACTCAAGTCGTTCTTTTTCGAATTCTGTTTCAAAATAATCTCCTGCTTCCGCCTCTTCCTGAGGGGAAATTTGCTGTAAGCTTGAAAAAAGAGTAATGCATTCTTCCTTACGAAGCAAAAAGATCGTGTCTAAAAACGGTGACTTGGTTTCCATGATCTAACAAAAATAAAATTATTTCGTTGAGAATAAAATTTTTGTGGAGAAGATTCATGTTAAATATGGAATTATAGGCTTAGAAAATGAATATAATATGTATTAAAGATGTATTTTAGTCTGAATGTATTTTTTGATATATAAACCTCATAGGTTTCAAAAACCTATAAGGTTTGAAATTACATAATCATTACTATGCAAAGATTGCTTCGTCGCCGAAGCATCTCGCAATGACTCACTGCGAGACGATTTCAATGATATTGTTTTCGGGATCAAGGATTACGCTTTCATAATATCCGTCTCCAGTGGTACGCGGTTCTCCGGCCACTTTATATCCATCTTTCCTCAGTATTTCTGTAAGCTCATCTACTTTTTGTTTATTTTCTACAGAAAATGCAAGATGAATAATCCCGTACTGCTGGGATTCGTAAGAGTTTTCACTTTCTTTGATATCCGGTCTGGTCATGATCTCAAGCCGGCAGCCATTCTCAAAACTTAAAAAATAGGATTGAAAGTTTTTAACAGGATTATGGTATTTTTCATTGGAAACCGCTCCGAAGTATTTCTGATAAAATTCTTTGGATTTTTCAAGATCTTTCACCCAAATGGCAATATGTTCAATTTTCATTTTTAAAATTTTAAATATTTACTTCTACAAAAGTAGCCGGGCTGCTTTCACAATACCTGCTCCACATTATTCTTTTGTTGTTCTGTATTTACCAACTTATTTTTTTGATTCATACAAAATACTTTATCTAAAATTTCATTTAAAACATTTATTAATAATATTTTATACATTCTATTGATGAGAGATCGCTTCATTGTTTCTATTATCGCAATAACCGGAACAAACTAAAAGTTATTATCTTTGCTCCATTCAAAAAAACATTATGAGTATTCACATCAGTGCAAAAAAAGGAGAAATTGCTAAAGTAGTATTGCAGCCGGGGGATCCGCTTCGTGCACAGTATATTGCTGAAAATTATTTAGAAAATGCTAAACTGGTAAGCAAAACCAGAGGGATTTTTTATTATACAGGTCTTTATAAAGGAAAGGAAATCACTGTAGGAGCAAGTGGAATGGGTTTCCCAAGTATCGGAATCTATTCTTTTGAGTTGTTTACGGAATATGAAGTGGATACAATCATCAGAATCGGGACTTGTGGTGCTTACAATACGGATCTTAAACTTTTTGATATTTTAAATATTGATAAAGCAGCGAGTGAAAGTACTTATGCTAAATATGCATGGGGAATTGAAGACGAAATCCTTTCTCACCAGGGGAATATCTTTACTACCATTAATGAAACGGCTAAAGATTTATCTTTACATGCTAAGGCCATCAACATTCACAGCAGTGATATTTTCTACAGAAAAGATCCCAATACTCCGGAAATTGCTACAAAATACAACTGTCCAGCAGTGGAAATGGAAGCTTTTGGTTTATTTGCCAATGCTCAGCATTTAGGAAAAAATGCAGCAACTATTCTTACGGTAACGGATATTATCCCTACACACGAAAAAATCTCTGCTGATGAAAGAGAAACAGCTTTGAATCCAATGATGGAACTGGCTTTGGAATCGGCAATAAAGAGTTTGTAAGAAACATATTCATTATAAAAAAAGAGCTTTACTTTATCAGTAGAGCTCTTTTTTATAGTCTGAAAAAATTTCTGGCCGTTTCTGTAGTTTCGTCTGCCACTTCAGAGATGCTGATCTTCTTCAGATGCGCAATGGTTTGTGCTACATAAGGTAAAAAGGATGGTTCATTTCGCCTGTTCTGCGTTCTGGGCATATTTTTCGGAAGCATAAAAGGGGCGTCAGTTTCAATCATCATTCTGTCGAGAGGTACGTATTTTATAACGTCTTCGAGATGTTTAAATCTTTTTTCATCACTGATGGATCCTGTAAATCCTAAATAAAATCCTTTATCCAGATAAATTTTTGCTTCGTTCAATGTTCCAGTAAAACAATGTACTACGGCTTCAGGTAACTTTGAAAGAAAGTCATCTGTGATTTCATTAAACCTTTTAAATGCTGATCTTTCATGAAGAAAAAGGGGTTTATTCACTTCTATGGCAAGCTCCAGCTGTGCCTGATAACATTTTTCCTGAATAGGTCTTGGAGAAAAATCACGGTCAAAGTCAAGGCCGCACTCTCCTACTGAGATTACGTGATCCTGTTTCAATAGCTTCCTGAGTTCGCTGATGCTTTGTTTATTAAAAGATTTGGCATCATGGGGATGAATTCCAGCTGTTGAAAATAAAATTTCTGGATATTCTTCTGCAATTTCCGCTGATTCTTTGCTTCCTCTGATGCTGGTTCCTGTGAGAATCATATGTTCAACACCATGATCTAAGGCTCGGTTGATAATTTCTTCGTGTTCATTATAGAACTGTTTATTGGTCAGATTAATGCCAATATCAATGTAAGTGTTCATTTGTTTTTTACTTTTTAGTATATGTTATTTCTAAATATAAAATGGAAGCTGATAATATTCTGTTCTGATTGATTTATAGCTTCTATTTATCGCTGCAAAAGTAGAAGTTTGGTACGTAATGTTTTTACGTAGGAGAAAAAAGCTGAAAAGACAAATGGGTGAAATTGCGAAAGTTTTTATTTTCCCACGGATTTCACAAATGAGGCAGATGTTTGTGGATTACTTATTCATTGATGAATTTTTCCAGAAAACCAATCAGTTTTGTTCCTCCGTGGCTCCAACGGATTCCATGGCCTTCTTTTTCGCGCACTTCAAACACCAGTTCGTGTTTGTAATGGAAGAAAACATTCCACCAGGTCTTATTTTCAAGGATATTGTTGATTTTTGCCATTACTTTTTCCTGTTTCTGTTGGTTATTTCCTTTTATTTGTCCCCAGAAATCATCATCCATTCTTCCGATATGCTTTTCCCAGGCTCTCTGGGCAATGGTTATTTCATTATTAAATGGCTCTTGGCAGGCGTTAATCAACACACTTTTTAAAGGCGGAATGGCACTTTCATCACGTATGCTTGCTGAAGTCAATCTTTGTCCCAGAATATTCAGCCAGTGTTCAAACGGAATTGCTTCCAGAAGCTTTGCTTTTACCTCATCGGAATTGTTACTTTCAAGAATTGTAATAAATTGTTCAAAGCTTTCCTGTCTGTTGATCTTTATTTCTTCATTAAAATAAGGAAAATCCCAGTCTAAAGTTTCCTCCTTAAACCTATGAATGTTTTTGTCCAGATTTGCCAGATGTTCCTGTACGAGAATGGCTTTGTATTGATTTTTCCATGCTTCGGAAAACAGAGGAATATAGGGTTCAAACAAATTCATATTTTACATCATTTTGATCAGATTAACAGGAATATTTTCTTCTTTGATCAAATATCCGATCAAATTAAACCATTCTTTACAATGATCCAGAATCCAGGCATCAGAGGAAATGACAAGCTCTGAACTTTCTACCAGAAATTTATCCGGATTGTACTGCAGATCACCTTCCCAATTGAGCTGGTTCTGCTCGGCAAATTCCAGAATCATCTGTTTAATTCTTCCACTATTGGAAACGGGCTTATCAAAAATCCAAACAAGCTTCTGAATCTGATTTTTCTGATAAAAAGAAGCGACTAATTCTACTGCTCTTTGTGTTTGATTAACTCTTTTATAAGTTCCGTGAACGCCAGAAAGATCACGAATGCAGCTATCCAACCCTTCAAAAATATAAGCTTCAGAAAGCAGACTTTCCAAAAGGATTAAAACATTAAAACCGTCCAGATAAACTGTCTTTCCTTGCAAAGCTGAGGTTTCTACTTGTTTCAGCTGCCTGTTTTGAAGCTGTGCGGCAGATGCAGATGCTCCCCGAAATGCCTGTATCTGACGGGTTTTCAACCGGTACCTGTTCCCCACAAGATCAGAAGCCGCTTTTTCCGGGTACTCTCTGCTCAGGAGATAATACATATCTTCTACAGCCTGTTTCAGCTTACCGGTCTGTTTCTCTGAGCCGAACAGGGTATCATCGCCTGTATTTTTTCCGCGGTTTCTGTTATTCATACTCAAAAATAGAATTTTTGGTGAGTTTTTATGGCAGAAAATTGATTTTATTGGTGAAAGTCAGTAACCATAACCACCCCGTCAAAAAATTTTTTGCCATCCCTCTAGAGGATGGGAATTGGGTACCTTTGAGAGTGAATTCTGCCAGAAACATCATTTTTATCATTCTAATTTAGGATCTGTTATGTTTTTTACAACAAAAGAGATATTTTGTACAAGGTATTGATTTCTATTAAGGATAAGTTTGCAGGAACTTAAAAATACTTTTATGAATACCCTGAAAAAATTATGTTATCTGTCTGCGGCTGTACTATTATCAGCATCGTTCGTTTCATGTTCAAGTGATGATAATGAAATAATTATTGAGCAGCAGACTCCCTCGCAGGTATTGTCTTCTACTCCATGGGAAACTACCGGAGCTAAAGATAAGAATGGAAATAATGTAGCTCTTACAGATGCCAGCGTTGCCGGATATGTGGGTTTTGCTTATTTCAAAGCAGATGGTAAGTTTGCTATTTACAACCTTACGGATGTGCTGAGGTCTATGGGAACATGGTCTGTAGATGCACAGGGAAAGACCAGAACCATTGCTGCACTGAATCCAGATGGAACCACTATTTTCACCCGCGATGTTGAAATTCTTGTTTTGAACAGAAATGAATTCACATACAGGATCCGTCCTAACTCCAGTGATCCTTCCGTGTATTATGATATCATCCATATGAGAACTTCTCATGCTGAACCAACGAACGGGCAGCTTGCTCTTGCTTCTACTCCATGGGAAACAACGGGTGCGAAGGATAAAAGCGGAAATAATGTTGCCCTTACTGATGCCAGTGTAGCCGGATTTGTGGGATATTCTTACTTCAAAGCTAACGGAACTTTTAAAATTTTCGGTTTAAATGATGTATTGAGGTCTGAAGGAACGTGGTCTATTTCTCTGGATGGTAAAAAGAGAACATTGACGACACCTACTTTCACCCGTGTTGTGGATATTCTGGTTCTGAATGAAACTACATTTACTTACAGAATTACGCCTGATGCAACTAACCCTGCGGTATATTACGATATTATTCATACTAAGGTTAGCCATAAGGAACCTTTGTAGTGATTATTTTTTTGATAAGAAGGAAGAAACCTGCTCAGTTGATGGGCAGGTTTTTTATATTTTAAAATTAAAAGGAATCTATTACTTATATTCCTCCCACCATTTTTTCCAGCTTACTGTTCCCAGCTGATCCAGATTTAATTTTTCTCCCATCATAGGAAGACTTATAGAAATATTGTTTTCTTCTGCGTGTTTTGAGGCCAGTTCCAAAGGTTCGTACCAGGTATGCTGCGCCAGCTTGAATTTGGAATTGTGTACCGGAATAAAGTTTTTAGCTTTCAGTTCTTTTATTTCTGTCATCAGCTGATCCGGCAGGGTATGAATATAGGGCCATTTTTCATTGTACTGCCCTGTTTCCATCACCGCTAAATCAAAGGTTCCGAATTTTTCTCCAATTTCTGTAAAATGATTTCCGTAACCGCTATCACCGCCTAAAAACAGATTTTTCGTAGGTGTTTTTAATACAAATGAAGTCCAGAGTGAGATGTTACGGTTCAGTAATCTTCCTGAAAAGTGTCTTGCCGGAGTGAGCGTAATTCTGAAACCTTCAGCAATGTCTATACTTTCCCACCAGTTTTTTTCAATGATTTTGTCAAGCTCCCAGCCCCAGTATTCAAAGTGCTGTCCGGTTCCCAAACCACAAATAACTTTTCCCACTTTATCTTTTAATTCCTGAACGGTTTTATAATCCAGATGATCCCAATGGTCGTGTGAAATAATCAGAAAGTCTATCTCCGGCATATGTTCCGGCTTATAATAATCTGCTCCCTGAAAAGCTTTTATAGAACCAGGCATTGGAGATGCATTTCCACTGAAAACCGGATCTATCAGGAATTTCTTTCCATCTAGCTGTATGAAATAGGAACTGTGCCCAAACCACACCAAAACGTTTTCTTCCGGCTGAAGATTTTTAAGATCCGTCACCACAAACGGGAGAGCGGTTTTTGGTGATGTATTTTCTATTTTACATAAGCTTTGAAGGAGTAATTTGGTCATACTTTCGCCTTCTAATAAAGCCGGGGTTTCTAATATATTCTGAAATCTTCCGTTGAGATAATTGGGAAGGGTATTGAAGTATTCTTTTCTTTTTTCATCAGGGAACTGCCCCAATTGTTTTTTTAAACTTTTCATTCATTTAATTTTAAATCCAGCCTTAATAACTGGCTGTCCAATCTTAATTTAAAATAAATATAAGCATAAGATTTTGAGAAGGGAAATATAAAATTAAAAGGATATGAAATTTTAATCCTACATTAATTAATGATAAATGTTTTTAAAAAAGCCATTTAGCCAAGCCAAGCATGAGCGCTCCTATTACTAAGCCACATAGTATTATTATCGCAAAAGTTTGTGCCAACGATGTCCAAAATTTTTTATGATCGAATGTAAAATCAATAGGATTAATATAGTAAACCTCATACACTAATGGATTGATACGCAAATCTGTTCTGAAGTGCACAATTCCCTGGATGTATCTTCTCCGTAAGGCTTTCAAATTTCCAATATAGGAAGTGTAACCTGCGTCTCTTCCATTAAAATCGATTTCTTTTATGGAGCCGTTTTCATAAACCTGTAGTACATACATTTTGTTTCTTGGGCTGATGCTTACATCATATTCATCTGAAAAAATAAATTTTTCCAGGTCAATATAAAGAGTTTCATCAATGGTTCCATCTACTCTTTCGTAATGAATTCCCTGATCATCTACCACAATTTTCCGGACTACTCTTTTTCTGATTTTCTTCTGATAAAGAAAAAAGCGATATAACCCAAAAGCAAGAGCAGGATAATATAGTATGGCTGCTACAATAAATAGTGCAAGTTTATTACTAAACACAATAGGCAGTCCTAATACGATCAGAAATGCTGTTAATAATAAAAGTATCCCAAAAACCCTGGTGAGCCATGTCATGAACCACCACGTTTTAGAAACTAATGGTAAAAAATCTTTTCTTATATCCTCTCGCATCTGTTCAAGATACGAAAAAGTTAAGAATACAGAAAAGGAAACCTTTTGTGGTTTCCTTTTTATTCAACAAGTTCCATACAAGAAGCTTATTTCCATCAAATGTGTTGTTACTTTTATGAAAAGCTTCAACAGTTAGGTTCTTTGTTGAACAACATGCAAAATAGCATGTACAATTAACATTCATTATTCCTCAAGCTTTTGGATTTCGTGGTTATTAGTTTTTATCCTGATGCCTGATGAAAAGCTTTCATAAAAATATTATGAAAACCTCAGTTGTCCGTAGTTTTTAGTCCTATCAGGAATATATCCTGATAATTCTTTTAACTTTTTGTGTTTCACGGTTATTAGTTTTTATCCTCAATGGGCTGAATAGTTTTTCGTAAAATTGTACACTCTTTTACTTTGTTGTTTCCAAATATTTTGGATATGTTTAGTGATATGGAGGTCTTTAATTTATTTGCTTCGAATATTTCTGATGCAAACATCCCAATTCTGGAGAAAGTTTACAAGAATAGTAATCCAAGATTGATCAATTCCGATATATCTGATTACTAGGATTTATAAATTCACGATTCAGAACAAGAATTATAAATTTGATTTACAACAATTTATATACTTATCTCAAAAATCCGGTGATATTTCATAAATTTGCAAGCTATTTAGAATCATGAAGAAAATTCATTTAATTGTATTCACCGTTTTTCCGTTTTTCATCTTTTCTCAGAGTATAAAAGGGTTACATATTCCAGATTCGTTAAAGAATAAAAACTATAAATATATTATTGATGCCTACAATAAGGTATTCCAAATTAATAACGATAAAGCTGAGCTTTTCGCCAATTATATTTTAATAAAAGGAAAGCAGGAGAATAATAAAGAGATTCTCTTTGAAGGATACTATGACATTGCCCGTGTAAAGAATCTAAAAAATGAAAACGGACATCCCTTTGCAGACTCCCTCATTGCTGCTTCAAAGAATATTAATAACAACGACTACCCAGCCAAATCTCATATAATAAAAGGAATTTTATTCAATAATGAAGGGAGATACAGAGATGCTTTGGATGAATACACTGTTGCTATTAACCTCAATAAGGATGAAAATAAAGAGCAGTTTTATTATATAAAGAAACTTATTGCCATACTAAAAACAGCTACTGAAGAATATGAAGAAGCCCTTCCTCTCTTTTTACAATATTATAAGTATGAACAAAGTAAAGAAAAAGCCGGCAACGCAGATGCTAAAAATTATATTGCTTCTATTTTTTCTTTAGCCAATATTTATACGAAATGTAAGGATTATAAAAAAAGTGTTGAATTTGCAGATCTGGGACTAGCAGAATGTAAAAAGTATAATAATTATTCTAATTACAGCTACCTGCAGATGATAAAAGGAATCAGCCTTTTTATTTAAAAGATTATTCCTCTTCTTACAAAATTCTTCACGAAATTGAAATAGGCTTACTAAATAATAAAGATTACACGAACCTCGGGGTTTTATATTACTATCTTGGAAAAATAAAACATGCAACCCACAGTGAGAATGAAGCGATAGAATTCTTTAAAAAAGCAGATTCAATATCTTTTACTTTCAACAGCTTCGAGCCTGTAAAAAGAGATGGATATGAAATTCTGATAGACTATTACAAAAAGAAAGGAGATCTAAAAAATCAACTAAAATATATTGACAATCTGATATACAGCGACAGTGTAATTACCATAAACCGCAAAAACCTTTCAAAAGAAATCCTGAAAAAGTATGATACGCCCTTACTCATGAAAGAGAAAGTAAGTGTAATTGAAAAGCTGAACAACCAGAATACCTGGCTGATAGCTTCTTTGCTATTTATTTCCATACTTTTCATATTCATTATCAGGAAAAACAGAAAGAAAATAAAAGAATACGAAAAACAGGCGAAAGTATTATCAGAGAAACCTTTGGTTGCTCCTGTATATCATCAGGAAGAAATAAGTACTGAAATCATTGCTCCTGCTATCCCTGAGGAAAATACTCCTGAAAGAAAGGAAAAAGCTCCGAAAAATGATCTTTCTTCTAATCCAAAGTTTAAAATCCTGATTGAAAAAATAAGCCAATTTGAAAAAACGAATAGTTTCCTCAATAAAAATATTACGTTAGACTCGCTTTCAAAAGATTTTGATACCAACAGAGATTATTTGTCTAAGCTTGTAAATGAATTAAAGGGTAAAAACTTTTCACAATATCTGAATGAACTTAGGATCAATTATATTGTTGAAGAATTAAAATCTAACGAAAAAATAAGAAAACATACCATTGCTGCTATCGCTGATGATATAGGCTACAATAACGCAGAATCTTTTACAAATGCTTTCAAAAAAATTACAGGAACCCTTCCTTCTTATTATATAAAAGCACTCAACTAAAAAAAACACAAAACTTTTAAAATCAACACATTAAAATAGAATTTTATCGAAATTTATCAATTTCGGCATATATAAATTCCTTATTTGCAGAAATAAAATTTTCTTTGTATAATAATTTAAAAATTAGCTAAGCAGTGAAAAAAATTAAAAAAACTGAAAAAAAATTATCCCTGAATAAAGTTCAGATGTCGAAGATAAAAGGAGGTCTTAGCTCTGGAGGCGGTGTTCAGATGATCCAGAATGGAGGCAACGATACTGTGGTAGACAGAACAATAGATGACACTCTGGATATGACAATAAAAAACTAATAATCATTTCAACATTTTATCAGTAATTTTGAAAAAATTACTGATTTTTTATTTTTATGAAGTATCTATTAGCCCTATCTTTTTTTCTTGCATTCAATATTATTTTTTGTCAGAAAATAAATATTAAGCATTTTAATGAATACAATATCGAAAAGCTGCAGCCTTTAATCTCTTATTTAAATTCTGAAGTACAAAAGAATTATAAAGAAAAAGACAAGGCCGTAAAGTATGATAATCTTTTCAGGGTAAGTATGGCCGGACAAAACTATGATCTTGCTTTAAGCCAGTTAGATTCAGTACGTAGTGTTTATAAAAAGAGCAACCCTATTAGTGCTTATGCAATGGGAACGCAATATGAAATCTACATAAAAACAAAGAAAAATAAAAATTCTCAAAGAGATTTTCAGGGAACATATAAGGAAGAATTCCTGAAAAAATATGAAAGTCTGCCTGTAAAAGCACAGATCATACTTCCCCGCTATTTCAGTGGTGATCTTGAGAAAACAAAAAAAGAAATTCTGGCTTCTCTTAAAAATGATTTTGAAAACAAAGACAGTGTAGACCTGAAAAAAGCTTTACTGCTGTGCAGAAATTATAATTCATATATCACAGGACCTACATTTGATATTGCAAAAGGATATTTAAAAGAACTCGATTCCAAGAACTTTGAGGTAAAAGACAGCTTATTAATCAATAATGAAATAAGTATAAGAGTTGTTTTAAACAAAAAAATAACCCATCCGGAATCTACCATCCTGGTCAATTCCATCTATCCAGATTCAGATGATGCCAATGATCAAAAAGTACAGGCCAGTTATGGTTACCATTCTGTGTACATCTATCCCAGAGGAAAATATACGAGCAACGCTGCCATAGAACCTTTTGAACACGAGCAGGAAGATATTAATAAGGTTATCGACTGGGTTATAAAACAACCCTGGAGCAATGGTAAAGTAGGAATGATTGGGGGCAGCTATCTGGGATTCAGCCAATGGGCAACCGCTAAGAATATTCACCCGGCCTTAAAAACTATTATTCCGCAGGCTTCTGTAGGAATTGGTGTAGTAGATTTCCCGATGAATAATAACATCTTTGCATCTTATTCTCTTCGCTGGATTAACTATGTTACTAATAATAAAATGCTTGATCCGGGCTTTAAAGATGAGGAACATTGGAATTCTGTTTTTAAAAAATGGTATGAAGGAGGTGAAGCATTTAACAAATTAGATTCTATTGCCGGAAAAAAAAGTATAATATTTCAGCGTTGGTTAAAACATCCATCATTTGACAGCTATTGGCAGAAAATGATTCCTTACAAAAATGAATATGCTAACATCAATATCCCGGTTTTAACCATTACAGGGTATTATGATTCTGATCAGTTGGGAGCTTTATATTATTTCAGAAATCATTATAAATACAACAAAAATGCTAATCATTATTTGATTATCGGGCCATATGATCATTCAGGAGCTCAGGGTTATATTAAAAATAATCTAAAGGGATATACTATTGATGCTGCGGCCAATATGGATATCGGAAATATTACAATGGAATGGTTTGATTATATTCTGAAAGGTAAATCAAAACCTTCCATCCTTAAGGATAAAATCAATTATCAGGTAATGGGAGCCAATGAATGGAAGAGTACCTCTAATATTGATGATTTTGATAAAAATACATTAAAATTCTATATCAGAACTCGCAATCAGCTTTCTTTAGAAAAAGACAGCAATAAAAGCTTCACACCGCTTACGGTAGATTTAAAAGACCGGTCCAATGCAGATGAACTTCTTAAGCAAAAAGATAACGTACTGGATAGTAAAATTGACAACTCAAATACCATTATATTTTCATCAGAGCCATTTGAGAAGCCAATTGAATTTTCCGGAAATTTCGTAGGTAATCTAAAATTATCTGTCAATAAAAAAGATGTTGATTTATACATGAAACTGTATGAAAAAACCAGTGAAGGCAAATATTTCCTATTATCCACATATTACGGAAGAGCAAGCTATGCTAAAAGTTCAGAAAAAAGAGATCTTCTGCGTGAGAACAAAAAAACGACTGTAACGATTACCAATAATGAATTTGTAAGCAAAAAAATGGAAAAAGGAAGTCAATTGGTTTTGGTGTTAGGTGTTATAAAAAATCCGCTTATGCAGATAAATTATGGTACCGGAAAAGATGTAAGTGAAGAAACTATTAAAGATGCTGCAACTCCTTTGGAAATAAAATTTTACAATAACAGTTTTATAGAAATCCCTATTTCCTTCAAATAATGCCACGTTTTCCTTTTCAGTTTTTTGACCGTTTTGTTTTCAGATCACCACTTTTTTCTTATAAAGAATTTCAAAATAATTGGTCTGATAAAAATACCATTGATAAAAATTCAGAAAAATATTTTAGTAATCCTATTTTTAGAGAAGCCATTTATTTAGCTTCTCTTTCTTTGTATCAGGAGATTGAAAAATCTACATACCAAAATTTAAACGAGAGAACAAAAAGCTCATTCCTAAAATACTATAACCGCACAAGCACACGCTGCACCCCATTTGGTTTATTTTCAGGCGTAGGTACAGGAAAATTTGAAAAAGAAACTCTGTTTCCGGTATCTTCAGAAATTAAAAAAGCGAGAGACACGAAGCTGGACATGCATTTTTTAGTAGCTTTATCAGAACAGCTTCTTTCAATTCCGTACATTAAAAATAATATCTCATTTTTCCCTAACAATAGTATTCACAAAGTTGGCAGTAAAATCCGTTTCGTAGAATATGAAAATAAAGGAGGAAAAAGAGATTATATCATTTCTTCCGCACCATTTTCTGAAGAATTAGAATTGATATTACAGTTTTCTGAAACAGGTAAAACAATTGACCAGCTTGCCACTGCTCTTGTTAATGAAGAAATATCTTTTGAAGAAGCAAGGGAATTTATTGATGAGCTTATCGAAAATCAGGTTCTCATCAGTGAACTTAATCCGACCGTTTCCGGAGATGATTTCCTGGAACTGATCATTTCCATTCTCAACAGAATTGGTTCCCATCAGGAAAAAGAGGTTTTAGAAGCCATTAAAAATAAGATCAGTGAACTTGATTTACATTTTGGAAATACGGAAGATGCCTATTCTGAAATTGAAGAACTCATCAAAAAACTGAATGTACACTATGAAAAAAAATATCTCTTTCAGACAGATCTTTATTTTGAAGATGAAATACATTTATCCTATCCATGGAAAAAAGAACTGAAGAAAGGGATCTCTTTCCTGAATAAAATTGCAATTCCGAACAAAGAAACGGCTTTAGAAAAATTTAAAAAAGCTTTTCACGAAAGATTTGAGAACGAAGAAGTTTCTTTATCTTATGCGTTAGATCCGGAAATCGGAATCGGCTATTTGCAGGATATTCCGGCAAAAGGGGTGCATCCCTATATTGAAGATTTAATCTTACCCTATTCTGATCAAAAAAAAGAAATTCAGGTTAAACTCAATCCGATACAAATTATCCTCAACAAGAAATTACAAAAAGCATCTTGGAATAAAGATCATATCATCCATTTATCTGATGATGATTTTAATGGTTTTGAGGAACAGTGGAACCAACTGCCAGATACCCTCTCCGTAATGGCTGAAATTGTATCAGCAAATCAAGAAGAAAAATTATTTATAAAATCTGTTGGTGGAAATGCCGGAAAGTTATTAGGCAGATTTTGTTCAGAAAAAGCATCTGTAAAAAATTTGGCAAAAACCATTGCTGAAAAAGAACAGGAACTTAATCCGGATAAGATTTTAGCAGAAATTTTACACTTACCAGAATCCAGAATTGGAAATGTGATCAGAAGGCCTTCATTAAGGGAATACGAAATTCCTTATCTGGCCAGCTCCGCATTAGAAAAAGACAATCAGATTTTTGTAGAGGATTTGTACCTGTCTATAAAAAATAACCAATTATTTCTAAGGTCAAAGAAGCACAATAAAGAAGTGGTTCCCCACCTTACGAATGCCCATAATTATTCTAATAACTCTTTGCCTGTTTATCATTTTTTATCAGATTATAATCATCAGAATCTAAGGGCTTATTTATCTTTCAACTGGGGTGGCTTATCTCAAATCTATGACTTCCTGCCAAGAGTTGAATATCAAAATATAATTCTGTCTAAAGCACAATGGAAAATTGGTTCCGAACAGATTCAATATTTCGATTCCATTCTTCAATCGGGCAAAAAAGATCTTCTATTTCAAAAAATTGAAGAGTGGAGAAAATTAAAACAAATCCCCAAATGGGTGCAATGGATAAAAGGAGATAACACACTGGCTGTAAATCTGGAAAACTATGATTTACTTCAAATGTTTTTATCATCCGTAAAAAATGAAAAACAAATTCTTATTGAGGAATTCTTGTGTAATGATCAGTCTGATCATATTCATCAATTCGTTTTTTCCCTTTATAAAGATCTATAAATAAAATGGTAACCAGAAAATTTCATCCGGGAAGCGAATGGCTTTATTTCAAAGTTTATACCGGGATCAAAACCTCAGATAGTGTTTTACAGGAAGTGATAGAACCATTAGTGGAACAATTACAACATCAAAATATCATTGAAAAATGGTTTTTCATAAGATATAATGATCCCAAACCTCATTTAAGAGTAAGATTAAACCTTAAAAATATAACTGACTATAGTGCTATTTTAGGATTGATCAATGTCTTATTTAAGGAATACATGGAATCAGGAGAAGTGTCTGCTATTAACATAGAAACTTACTCAAGAGAACTTGAGCGTTATGGGGAGAATACGATAGAATATGCAGAAGACCTGTTTTTCAAAAGCAGTGAATTAATTTTAAATTTCCTGGAGTACAGTGATGAAGAGAAAATCATGGTTTCTCTATTTTATATTGATCATATTTTATCAGCATTCAAGCTATTGTTGGAAGAGAAAACAGAGTTTATAAAGAGTTATGAGAGTTCTTTTAAAACGGAATTCAATGCAGATAAAAACTTAAATACTCAGCTAAAGAAAAAGTATAATGAGTTTTATCCCCAATACTTTGAATTTATTACTTCTGACGAATATGAAGAGATCAGAGATTTAATAAAAAATAATATTGCTGAAATTATAGTAAAGCCCGAAGAAATTTTAAAACTGGAAAAGAGTAATTTGTTAAAAATAAAGCTAAAAGATTTCTTCAAAAGTATTTTCCATATGCATATCAACAGGTTGTTTATTTCCCATCAAAGACTATTTGAAATGGTGGTTTATGATCATTTATTGCGGTTTTATAAAGCCAATAGCGGCTATACTCTGAAAAAATAAATTTGAAGTTTTTCTCGAACAAAAAAAAGACACTCACATCCTTGTAAGTGTCTGATTTTATGTGGTCCCACCTGGGCTCGAACCAGGGACCACCTGATTATGAGTCAGGTGCTCTAACCAACTGAGCTATAGGACCTCAAAACTTGGTTAAATTTTGTGTTTGCAAAAATAGTAAAATTTCTTTCACTACAAAATTTTTTATCGCTTTTCTTGGCAAAGTTCTACCAGCACGCCGTTTGTGGACTTTGGATGAAGGAACACAACTAATTTGTTATCAGCACCTTCTTTCGGTTCTTCGGATATAAATTGAAAACCTTCTTTTTTTAATCTTTCTACTTCCTCAAGGATATTTTCTACCCCAAATGCCAGATGATGGATGCCTTCGCTCTTTTTATCAATAAATTTTGAGATCGGGCTTTCAGGATTACTGGCTTCCAACAGCTCAATTTTACTTTCACCAGTCTCATAAAAAGAAGTTACAACGCCTTCTCTTTCTACGGTTTCTTTTTTATAGGATTCTTTTCCTAATAGTTTGGTAAAAAGTTCATCAGAAACCCCTAAAGACTTTACAGCAATACCAATATGTTCTAGCTTCATAAATACTAATAAATATAATTAAATCGTAAATTTGATACTACAGTTGAATTTCAAAGTATCAATTCAAACAAAAGTACTAAATTTGCAGAAATTATGGAAAGTAACAGACAAAGAAAAGTAGCACAGATCATTCAGGAAGACTTCGCAGAGCTTTTCCGCAAACAGGCTTCAGAAAGCAAACAGAGCATATTGGTATCTGTTTCAGATGTAAAAGTAACTGCTGACTTAGGAATTGCTAAGATTTATTTAAGCATTTTCCCGCAGGAATTCCGTACCGCTGTGATGAAGGAGATTGAAGAAAACAAACCTCAATACAGAAACTTCATTGGCCAGAAAATGGCAAAACAGGTACGTATTATTCCACAACTTAACTTTTACCTGGATACGGCTCTTGATGATGTTGAAAAACTGGAAAGAGAATTAAGAGGTGAAGGTGACAATCCTGTTTTATAGATCTTGAAGAATATTGCATTTTACATAGCATCCAGATACCTTTTGGCTAAAAAAGGCAGTACTGCTGTTACGTTCATTACGTGGCTGGCGGTAGGTGCCATGACGGTTGCTGTGGCTGCAATGTTCGTGATTATTTCTGTCTTTTCCGGGCTTGAAGACCTGAATAAAGACCTTATTTCTAATCTTCACGCAGACCTTACTTTAAAAAGTGCTTCCGGAAAAACCATTAAAAATCTGGACAACGTTAATAAAGTTCTGAGCAGCAACAAAGAAATCAGCAGTTTCTCCCGTGTCATTGAAGAAAAAGTGTACATCAGCTTTAATGGGAAAGGTGATATTGCTTATTTGAGAGGTGTTGATTCTGCTTACGTTAAAGTAAACCCAATCAATAAGGAAGTTTTTTACGGAACCTATCCAAGTTTCAAATATTCTAACGAAGTATTGATGGAAAATAGTCTGGATAACAGACTTTCTATTCCTGTGGATTCTTCCAATCATTATGCAACGGTATTTATGCCGAAACCAGGAACAGGGATCATCAATAAAGAAGAAGATATTTATAATAAAAAAGATATTCTGGTAACGGGCGTTTTCCCAGGAAAAGATCAGCTGGACAGTTATATCATCTCTCCTATTGAACTTGCCGAGGAACTACTCAGCCTGCCAAAGAAATCAGCTTATCAGATTGTTATCAAATTAAAAAATCCGGAGAATGCAGACGCTGTAAAACAAAGTCTGATCTCATCTCTCGGAAAAAATATTGAGATCAAAACCAAGGAAGAAGAAAATGCTGCTTTCTGGAAGATGATCAATACAGAAAAATTATTCATTTATCTTATTTTTGCACTGGTCATTTTCATTACCACCTTTAATCTTGCCGGAGCCATCATCATTCTTCAGCTTGATAAAAAGGAGCAGGCAAAATCTCTGATATCACTCGGCTTTCCTTTAAGCCATTTAAGAATGACGTATTTTTACACCGGAATCCTTATTGTTGTTTCCGGAGTCATTACCGGATTAATTCTTGGAACGGTACTTTGCTACTTCCAGCTTTACACAGAATTTTTCAGAGCGAATGAAACACTGCCGTTCCCGGTAAAAATTGTAGGTAAAAATTATTTTATTGTAGCCCTTACCGCGTCCTTATTCGGATTCACTATTTCATGGTTCTTTTCTAAAATCAGTAAAGAATATATCACTAAAAGCTAATATTATAAGTTTATATATTAAATTAATATACTTCGCTTTCATTTTTTTGTACCTTTACGCCCCAATTTTAAAGAAATGAAACGAATTTTATCTTTTTTTCTATTAAGCTTTGTATTCATAAACGGCTTGGCACAGATTCCAGCCGGATATTATAATGCAGCAGCAGGCCTGAATGGCGCACCTCTTAAAACCGCTCTTAAGCAAATCATTACCACAGGACATGCCACCAATATCACTTATAATGATGTATGGAGTGCGTATCAAACTACTGACCGTGATTATGATTATGATAATGACGGTACAATTCTGGATATCTATTCAGAAACACCTGTAGGACCGGATCAATATAATTTCATTTATGGACCTACAGATCAGTGCGGATCTAGTGGTTACTCTAGTGAAGGCGACTGCTACAACAGGGAACACGTTGTCCCTCAAAGTTTATTCAATGAGGGATTACCTATGAGATCAGATGTTCACTTTATCAGAGCTACTGACGGAAAGGTAAACAATGAAAGAGGCAATTTACCTTATGGAAAAGTAGGTACCTATAATTATATTTCTCAAAACGGTTCCAAAAGAGGAAACTCTGTATCTCCAGGATATTCAGGAGTAGTATTTGAACCTATTGATGAGTTTAAAGGAGATATAGCAAGAATGATTTTCTATTTTGTAACAAGATACGAAAGTCAGCTTTCCGGCTTCTCTACAGGTAATATGCTTGCTCAAAACACATATCCAAGTCTTCAGGATTGGGAATTGAATCAGCTTTTACTATGGAATACACAAGACCCGGTATCTGCTTCGGAAATCAGAAGAAATAATGCTACTTATGCATTTCAGGGAAACAGAAATCCATATATAGATCATCCTGAATATGTCAATATGGTTTGGGGAACACCTGTAGTGGATACACAAGCTCCAACAGTTCCTACGAATTTAATTGCCAACAATCCAACCTCCAATTCAATTGCAGTAAGCTGGACAGCTTCAACGGATAACGTGGGAGTAACTTCATATGAAGTGTATGCTAATGGAGCTCTTAAAGCTACTGTTTCGGGAACTACAACTTCTACAGTTGTATCAGGATTATCTCCATTGACTCAATATACATTCTATGTTATTGCTAAAGATGCTGCCGGAAATTCTTCAGCACAAAGCAATAACGCTGTGGAAACTACACTTGACGGACCTGCAGGTGGCGGAAGCTGTGGAACTGAAGACTTCAGTACAATGCAGGACGGTACGTCACAAGCATCTCAATATGCAACAAGAACCTGGACCAACAATAATATAACATGGACTGCTACATTGGCAAGAACTGACGAAACCATCAATGGTAAATCAGTTTGTATTCGAAAAGGTACTTTAACAAGTTCAGTTATTTCAGGAGGAGTGCAGACATTAACACTAACAACTCAAAGAAAGTACGGCGGAAATAACGATAATCTAAATGTTTTAGTAAATGACGTTCTGGTAGGAACTGTTCCTTACAGTACTACGGTAGCAACCACTACAATCACTGTAGGAGTAAGTGGAAATGCAGTTATTAAAATTGTAAATCCAAACGATGACAGAGTTGCCATGGATGATCTTAGCTGGACATGTGCTACCTCGTTAGCAACAGTGGAAGCTAAAAAAGACAAATCAGAATTCATCATCTATCCTAACCCGGTAAGAAACAATGAATTATTTATAAAAGGAGAAAACCTTAGCAAGGTTTTAAAAGCTGACATCTATGATCTTTCCGGAAAACTGATTGAGACCATTGAAAATCCTTTCAGACATTCTAATAAGATCAACCTTAAGAACCTTGTAAAAGGAACTTACATCCTGAAAACAGATAATTTCTCTACTAAATTTATCGTAAATTAATTATTAAAAAATATTTCAAATCAAAGGCCGGATTTATCCGGTCTTTTTTTTATTTTTGATGTATGGATTCCAATAAAAAATTAGGATTGATAGGACGAAATATTTCTTATTCTTTTTCTAAAAAATTCTTCGAAACTAAGTTTCAAAAGCTTATGCTGAAAAACTTCTCTTATGATATTTTTGATCTGAAAGAAATCAGTGAAGTGGAAAACCTTTTTTCTTCTCCGGAACTTTTAGGATTTAATGTAACCATTCCTTACAAAGAAAAAATAATTGATTTTCTTGATGAACTAAGCGATGAAGCCGAAAAAATAGGTGCTGTAAACTGTGTTCTTATTCAGGACGGAAAAAAAACAGGCTATAATACTGATGCTTTCGGATTTGAAAAAACTTTGCTTTTACACAAAACTCCTGCACAGAATAAAGCGTTAATATTGGGAAATGGCGGTGCTGCAAAAGCGGTTAAATATGCTTTGGATAAACACAACATTCCTTCCGTAACGGTTTCAAGAAGTACAGAAATCAATTTCGAAAATCTGGATAAAGAAACGGTTTCCGAACATAAAATCATCATTCAATGTACACCGGTAGGCACTTTCCCGAATGTGAAAGACTGTCTGGATTTCCCTTTTGACGGGCTTTCTTCTGAACATCTGGTTATTGATCTGATTTACAATCCCAATTACACCCAATTCATCCTTAATGCCTCTGAAAAAGGAGCAAAAACAGTGAATGGATATTATATGCTTGAACAGCAAGCAGAAAAAGCTTGGGAAATTTGGAATTTTCAAAAAAAATAACATAAATTAGTACTTTAATTGGCCTTAAAGCTATATTTAAAGGATATTAACGCCACTCACATAAAAGATTTGCTATGACTACAGAAAACAATCTTTCTGAAAACGAAGAAAAGAAAATTCCTAACGAAGTATCTCAGGACCCATCAGAAAACACCGTTTCTCATGATGCAAACCAACATGAAGAAGATGCTGAGCACCTGGAAGAACATGAAGAGGAAGAAATTTCCCTTACGGATGCGTTGAAGGAAATGGAAAAAATCATCAACACTCCCAATGCCGGCGAAAACTTCAAAAGATTCAACCAGCTGAAAGAGAAAGCAAGTCATTACATCCATGATGAAGTGGAGGATAAAAAGCATGAATATGTAGAAGCCGGAAATCCTGCCGAAAACTTCAGCTACGAACATCCTTCTCAGGCTAAATATTCAGCATTGGTCAATATTTTCAGAGAAAAGCATGATCATTTCCAGAAAGGACAGGAAGAAGAGCAGAAGAAAAATCTTGAGCACCGTCAAAGCATCATCGAAAGACTTAAAAATCTATATACAAGCTCCGAACCGGGCATCAATCTTTTTAAATCTATTCGTGAGATTAAAGAAGAATGGTCAAAAGCCGGACAGGTAGCCAAATCTGAATTCAAGATTCTTAACAATAACTATTTCCACCACCTGAATCAGTTTTATCAGATGCTGGATCTTAATAAAGAATTTCTGGAGCAGGAATACAGCCACAATCTTGAAAAAAGAGAGCACATCATTGCCCGCGCTAAAGAACTGGAAAATGAACCGGTAATTCAGAAGGCGTTAAATGAACTTCAATATCTTCATAAGCTTTGGAAGGAAGAAGCTGAACCTGTGGCAGAAGAATTCCGTGAAAAAACATGGGAGGAATTCAAAGAGATTTCAAACAAAATTCATGAAAGAAAATCTGAACTTTCTGCATCCATTGAAAAAGAACAGGGTGTAAACCTTGAAAAGAAAAATGAGATCATTGCTGAAATCAAGAAACTTTCTGAGCCATCAGAAACTCCTAATCATAACTATTGGCAAAACGCCATCAAAAGAGTTGAAGATCTGCGTTCTGAATTCTTAAAAACTGGAAGTGTACCAAGAAAACTATCCAACCAAAACTGGAATGATTTCAAAACTACACTTAGAGGTTTCAATACAACGAAAAACAATTATTACAAATCGTTGAAAGGATCTCAGCAGGCCAATCTTGAAGAAAAATTAAAACTGATCCAGACTGCACAGGACAATATGAATAACGAAGAATGGGATATTGCCGTTCCTCTATTCAAAAAGCTACAGGAAGACTGGAAAAAAATAGGACATGTTCCGAAGAGCATGACCAATAAAATCTGGGATGAATTCCGTGATGCTTGTAACGCGTTCTTCAATAACTATAGAGAGAAAAGCAATACTTCTACCGACAACTGGAAGGAAAACTATAAGAACAAAAAAGCACTTCTTGATGAACTGAAAGAAGTTTCCAATGAAGAAGGCAGCATCGAAAAAATTGAACAGATTAAAACTTCATGGAATAATATTGGTAAAGTTCCTAGAGATAAAATTTCAATCAACTCTGAGTTCAACAAGACATTAAGAGAAAAATTGAAAATAAACAAAATCAATGAACTTGAATTGAAAGAAGAAGGTCTGTCTGAAAACCAACTTACCGACAAAGCAAGAAAGATCAAAAACCAAATCTCTGATCTTGAAGCAGAAATTGTAAAATTGGAAAACAACTTATCTTTCTTCAACAAACCATCAAGAGAAAACCCTCTGTTAAGAGACACTTACAATACGATTGATGAGAAAAAGGCTCATCTGGAAACATTGAAACAAAATCTCCACACCATCATCAGTGGAGACTAATACATAACAAAATAAATAAAGGCGGAGCAAAGCAATTTGTCTTCGCTTTTTCTTTTTATACACTATGAATAACGACGAACTTTATATCAAAAGATGTATTGAGCTGGCTCAGAAGGCCCTTGGTAATACCTACCCCAACCCTCTTGTAGGAAGTGTGATTGTACACAACGGTGAAATTATTGGTGAAGGATACCATCATAAAGCAGGAGAAAACCATGCAGAGATCAATGCCATCAATTCCGTTAAAAATAAAGACCTCATTCCGGAATCAACAATTTATGTGTCTCTGGAACCATGTGCTCACTATGGAAAAACACCGCCATGTGCTTTAAAGATTAAAGAACTTGGATTTAAAAAAGTAGTTATTGGCGCAATGGATTCCCACGATAAAGTGAATGGCAAAGGAAAGAAAATCATTCAGGATGCAGGAATTGAAGCCATTTCAGGAGTTCTTGAAAAAGAATGTATTGAACTGAATAAAAGATTTTTCACCTATCATGAAATGAGAAGACCTTATATCATTTTAAAATGGGCAGAATCCGCTGACGGTTTTCTGGATAAAGACTTCAAGCCAACCGCTGTTTCTAATACATTAGTGAATCAATTTGTTCATCAGTTGAGAGCTGACGAGCATGCCATTTTAGTAGGAACCCAAACCGCTTTAAATGACAACCCAAGCCTTACGGTAAGAAATACGGAAGGCGTAAATCCTGTAAGAATTCTGATTGATTTTGATTTAAAAGTTCCTTCTAACTTTAATATTTATAATACTGAAGCAAAAACCTTGGTTTTAAACTCCGTGAAAGAAGGCACCGAAGGACATATTCAATTCATTAAAATCGATAAAAATAACTTCCTGCCGGAGTTGATGGAAACTTTGTATAAGGAGCAGATACAGTCTGTCATTATTGAAGGCGGCCGTTTTACCCTTCAGCAGTTTATCAATGCTGAACTATGGGATGAGGCGATTGTCATCAGGAATGAAAATATGAAACTTGAAAACGGTACAAAAGCCCCGGAATTTAATCATACAGCTTCGAAAACAGACATATTCAGAGATAACACCATTTCATTTTTTAAATTTAAATAAATACATTTTATCACCAATAAATGAAATAATTTCATTATATTAGTTTTCACAAAATTAATACTATGAAAAATCTAAGGAAAGTTTCTAAAAAGGAGCTGAAAACAATTCATGGAGGCATTGCTCCTGAATGCTGTTCTTACTATCCACCTTCATTACAAAACTGCTGTGCAACCCCTTCTAGTATGAGCTGTCCACCACCTTGGGCAGATGGAACATTCCCGTGCTAATATTACTAATCCAAAAAAGATATTATTATGAGAAATTTGAAAAAAGTATCCAGAGTCAATATGAAAACCATTAAAGGCGGTGTTTTTGTAACCTGTACGCTGCCTAATGGAGAGCCTACAAGATGTAGAGATAGATGTCCTCAGGATTTCTGCGGTCCAACAAGCTACATGTGTCTGATTCCGATGGATCTGTGTGGAGATGGAATGTAAAAGTCTCTTTTTCTAAAAAAATAGATAAGCCGTCAAATTTTGACGGCTTAATTTATGATCATGGTGCAGAATCCTAAAGCATTTAATATTTTTGCATAAACAAAGCAGGAACTTCAATGACGTTTGAATACAAAACCATAGAAAAACCCATAGAAAATACTCTTTTAAAGGAAAAAGGAAGCAAGTTCATCGGATTTGCTTTCCCGGTGACCAATGAAAAAGAATTAAAGAGTGCATTAGAGAAAATAAGGGAAGAACACCCTAAAGCTACACACCATTGTTATGCCTTCAGAATGGGTTTAAATGGAGAAAACTATCGCGCCAACGATGATGGGGAACCTTCAGGAAGTGCAGGATTGCCTATTTACAATCAACTGCTGGCTAATGAAATTACAAATATTCTGGTTATTGTTGTCCGTTATTATGGTGGAACTAAACTTGGAGTTTCAGGATTAGTAAAAGCCTATAAGGAGTCTGCAAAAATTACATTGGAAGAAGCTAATATTATCACCAGAGAACTGGAAACTGAAGTGGAGATTCAGTTTAACTTCAATCAGCAGAATACCATCTTCACCCTGCTTTCAAAATTTGATGCTAAGGTTTTGAATTTCGATGCGAATGAAAACTGCATTCTGACAGCCTCTTTGAAACTGGCGCAAAAAGAAAGCATCTCAGAAAAGCTTTCCGAGATGCAATATGTTTCATTTGAATTTAATGATTAATCTCTTCTTCCACCAAGAAGCAAAGATGCCCAGTAGAGAAGTTGTGCCAGCGAACCTAAAGCTGCAACAACGTACGTTCTTGCTGCCCACTTCAAACTGTCCTGTACTCCAACAAACTCTTCTGCCGTCACAGTTCCGGTATCTTTAAGCCATTTCATAGCTCTGTTACTTGCATCATATTCTACAGGAAGCGTTACAAAAGCAAAAAGCGTAGTCATTGCGAACATAGCTACCCCAATGGCAAGAACCGTAGTATTTCCATTCGGATTCTCAATTGTTCTTGATGCCGCCATTACCGCAATACCCGCAATAAGGACAAACTGCATCAGATTAGAACTTATATTAACAATAGGAACCAGTTTTGAACGTAAATTCAACATAGAATATCCTACCGCATGTTGTACAGCGTGCCCACATTCGTGAGCTGCAACTGCCGCCGCCGCCGCATTTCTCTGCATATAAACTCCTTCAGAAAGATTAACTGTTTTATCTGCCGGATTATAGTGGTCCGTCAACTGCCCGGGAACTGATATTACCTGAACGTCATTAATCCCGTTATCTCTCAACATTTTTTCTGCTACTTCTTTCCCCGAAAGGCCATTTCTGAGGTGTACATTGGAATAATATTCAAATTTAGATTTCAACCTGGAAGAAACCCACCAGCTCACCAGCATCGAAATACCAATAATGATATAATAACCTATCATTTTTTATAAATTTTGTGTTTACTTTTTACTCATAATGATGTAAAAACTGTGCCAAAGTATAAGATAATATTATTTATATTTGTCTTCTAATTCCCCTCAAAAAACATGTCTACAATTTCTATTATTGAAGTAAAAACAGCAGATCAGCTTAAGCAATTCGTAAAATTCCCGATGGATTTGTACAAAAACAATCCGTACTACGTCCCATCCTTTATAAAAGACGAAATGAAAATCTGGGATCCCAAAGAAAATCCGGCTTTACAGTATTCGGAATCCAGACAGTTTCTGGCAACAAAAGATGGTAAAGTAGCCGGCAGAATTGCGGTAATCATTAATCATAAAGAAGAGAAAGAGTTAGGAATTAAAAAGGTACGTTTTGGATGGATCGACTTTATTGATGATGCTGAAGTTTCAAAAGCACTCATTCAAAAAGCCGTTGATTATGCCAAAGAAAAAAATATTAACAAAATTGAAGGGCCAATGGGCTTTACCAATCTTGATAAAGCAGGTATGCTGACAATGGGATTTGACAAACTGGCAACGATGATTGGAATCTACAACCATGCCTATTATCCACAACACCTTGAAAACCTTGGTTTAACCAAAGAGAAAGAATGGGTAGAATATGAAATGAACTTTCCAAAAGTACTTCCTGAAAAAGTTGAAAAATTCAGTGGCTTAATTGCGCAGAAATACAAACTTAAAGTTCTTAAATTCAAGTCAAAAGAAGAAATCCTTCCTTATGTAGAGCCGATGTTTAAACTTTTGGATGAAACTTATAAACATCTTTCTACATATACTCCCATTTCAGAAGAACAGATCAAAACATACAGAGAAAAATATTTTCCTTTCATCAATAAAAATTATGTAATCTGTGTGGTAGATGAAAATGAGCAGCTGGTTTCATTTGCCATTACAATGCCTTCCTATTCTAAGGCTCTGCAGAAATCAAAAGGGAAATTATTCCCGTTTGGATGGTGGCATTTTTTACAGGCCGGAAAAAAGAATGACCGTGCCAATTTCTATCTTATCGGAATCCATCCGGAATACCAGAGGCGTGGTGTAACCGCTATTATTTTTAAAGAAATTTTTGTAAGATTTACCAGTATGGGAATTGATTTCGCAGAAACAAATCCTGAACTGGAAGAAAACAAAAGCGTTCAGGTTCTTTGGCAGGACTACAACCCAGTGAATCATAAGAGAAGAAGAACCTATTCTATAGAAGTGAACAAGTAATATTGCTTTTGTACCATAAAAGTAATTCTAAAACTTTAAACGCTAAACTTTGAACTTTATGAAACCCCAGCTTATCATTTTCGCCATTTTAATTGCCGGATTTATCAGTTACAATCTCTTTTTCCAATCACACGATGACAGAACAAATACGGTGATCAATATTGCTTTTGCCAGTATTCTTTTTGGATATATTTCATTCATGGCCTATACCCTTTTAAAAAAAATGAAGAAATAATCAGGAGAATCTTCGTTTACCCGTCTTCTGACAGCCAAAAATCTAGCTTCATTAAAGAAAATATAAACCCCTGAATGAAGTTCATTGAGCATTTTCACCCCAGCTCACTACAAAAAATGGGGATAAATACGTTAAAAAAATAATGGCAAAAAGCTAATTTTTATTGATTCTAAATTACCGATTTAGCTCATTTTCATCCCACTTTTAAGCTGATTAATTTCATGCTTTCTTGTTTATTCGCTAAATTTGCAAATTGAGATAATAATGCAAAAATGAATTTACCTGAAAGTTATATTCCAATCCTTATCCAGGCTGGTGTAGCAGTAGGATTTGTAGCTGTTTCTTTGCTTGGGGCACATTTCTTGGGTCCACAGCAGAAAAAAGGAAACTCTGTAAAAAACCAAAGCTGGGAATGTGGAGTTCCTGTAGAAGGAAATGCCAGAACGCCGTTTTCTATCAAGTACTTCCTGACTGCGGTATTGTTTGTCCTATTCGATATTGAAATCGTATTCTTTTATCCTTACGCTGTAAACTTCAGAGAATTTGGTATGGAAGGATTCCTTGCTGTGCTTACATTCGTAGCGATCTTCTTCATGGCGTTTTTCTATGTCTGGAAACGCGGTGCGCTGGATTGGGATAAATAAATTTTAACATTAAAAGATTGAACAGTTTAATCGTTAAAATGACCAATGATTGAATTTTAAATGCTTTAGTCTTTACATATTTAACAAAAGAAAATGTCAGATAAAAAACCAGTAATAAGAACAGATGCACCTGCTCCCGAAGGATATGAAGGAGAGGGGTTTTTCGCAACAAAACTGAGCAGTGTAATCGGGATGGCAAGAAAGTTTTCACTTTGGCCGTTACCTTTTGCTACCTCTTGTTGTGGTATTGAGTTTATGGCTACCCTGAACCCTACTTATGATGCTTCAAGATTTGGTATGGAAAGAAACTCTTTCTCTCCAAGACAGGCAGATATGCTGATGGTTTGCGGAACTATATCAAAGAAATTGGGACCTGTCCTGAAAGAGGTGTACACTCAGATGGCTGAGCCGAAATGGGTGGTAGCAGTAGGAGCTTGTGCTTCCAGCGGTGGTATTTTTGATACATATTCTGTACTTCAGGGAATTGATAAAATTATTCCGGTAGACGTATATGTTCCAGGATGCCCTCCAAGACCTGAACAGATTATTGAAGGAGTAATGCAGGTACAGGCTCTTGCAGAAAGCGAAAGCATCAGAAGAAGAGACATGCCTGAATATCAGAAGTTACTAGATTCTTACAACATAAGCAACTAAACGGAAATGACAAACGAATTTGTATTAGAAGCCATCACAAGAGAATTTCCGGAATCTGTCATTTCAAGCTCAGAACCTTATGGAATGCTAACGATTGAAGTGAAGAAAGATGATATTAAGAAAATCATTCACTATCTGAAAGATTCATCATTGGAATTTAATTTCCTTACAGATATCTGTGGTATTCATTATCCTGAATTCCCTGAAAAGGAAATTGGTGTTGTCTACCATTTACATAATATGATGGCCAATTTCAGATTACGTCTGAAAATCTTTATGTCCAGAGAAAACATTGAAGTTGATTCTCTTGTGGATCTGTATGCAGGAGCTAACTGGATGGAAAGAGAAACGTATGATTTCTATGGGATTAAATTTAAAGGACACCCGGATCTGAGACCTATTTTGAATATGGAAGACCTGGGATACCACCCAATGTTGAAGGAATATCGACTAGAAGACGGTACAAGAACCGACAAGAACGATAGTATGTTCGGAAGATAAAAAAGCGAATGGCCAATGGCAGCTAGCCAATAGCCAGAAGCAAATAGCTAAAAGCAATCATTATGAAAGATAACTCATTATCTAATATACTAAACCAGTACGAAAGTAAGGAACAGATTGACGGACAATTATATACCCTGAATCTGGGACCTACCCACCCTGCTACTCACGGGATTTTCCAGAATATCTTAACGATGGACGGAGAAAGAATCCTTCATGCAGAGCAAACTGTAGGATATATCCACAGAGCATTTGAGAAAATTTCTGAAAGAAGAAACTATTCTCAAATCACTACCCTTACAGACCGTATGAACTACTGTTCTGCACCTATCAATAACTTAGGTTGGCACATGACAGTAGAAAAGCTGATTGGCGTAAAAGTTCCAAAACGTGTAGACTACATGCGTGTGATCTTGATGGAACTTGCAAGAATCGGTGACCACCTGATCTGTAACGGGGTAACCGGAATGGACTCAGGAGCTATTACAGGTCTTACCTATATGTTCATCGAAAGAGAACGTATTTATGATATGTATGAGCAGATCTGCGGAGCCAGAATGACCACCAATATGGGAAGAATCGGAGGATTTGAAAGAGATTTCACACCTAAGTTTCATGAGTTATTAAAAGACTTCTTAAAAACTTTCCCACCAAGATTCAAAGAATTCTGTACCCTGTTAGAAAGAAACAGAATTTTCATGGACAGAACCATCGGAACAGGAGCTATTTCTGCCGAAAGAGCTTTAAGCTACGGTTTCACAGGTCCCAACTTACGTGCAGCAGGTGTAGATTACGATGTAAGAGTTGCACAGCCTTATTCTTCATACGAAGATTTCGATTTCATTATTCCTGTAGGAACTTCAGGAGATACTTACGACCGTTTCATGGTTCGTCAGCAGGAAATCTGGGAATCTATTAAAATTATCAAACAAGCATACGAAAATCTTCCGGAAGGACCATTCCATGCGGATGTTCCTGATTTCTATCTTCCTGAAAAGGCAGATGTTTATCAGAAAATGGAAGCATTGATCTACCATTTCAAAATTGTAATGGGAGAAACTGATGTACCGAAAGGAGAAGTTTACCATGCTGTAGAAGGTGGAAACGGAGAATTAGGTTTCTATCTTGTGAGTGACGGAGGAAGAAGCCCTTACAGACTTCACTTCAGAAGACCATGCTTCATCTACTATCAGGCATACCCTGAAATGATTACAGGTTCTGTAATTTCAGATGCCATTGTAACGATGTGTAGTATGAATATCATTGCGGGAGAATTAGACGCATAAAATATAAGATGTCAGACATCAGATTTAAGATGCCTGACGCTTAGCTTTACATATAAATTTAAAATCTGATGTCTGAAATCTGGCATCTGAAATCTTAGATAAAAAATGAGCGAAACAATAGCTTTTAAACCGGAAAGTTTAGCACAGGTACACAAAATTATCGCGAGATATCCTGAAGGAAGACAGAAATCTGCTCTTCTTCCTGTACTTCACCTGGCACAGAAAGAATTCGGAGGATGGTTAGATGTTCCTGTGATGGATTATGTTGCCGGACTATTAAGTATCCAGCCGATCGAAGTATATGAAGTGGCTACTTTCTATACCATGTTCAATATGAAGCCGGTAGGTAAATATGTATTGGAAGTTTGCAGAACAGGACCTTGTATGGTTTGTGGAAGCGAAAAAATTCTGGATCATATCAGAACCAAACTGAACATTAAAGACGGGGAAACTACTGAAGACGGTATGTTCACTTTAAAGCCAGCTGAATGTCTTGGAGCATGCGGATACGCACCAATGCTGCAGCTTGGAAAATTCTTTCATGAAAATTTAACGATAGAAAAAGTAGATGAAATCCTTGATCTTTGCAGACAGGGACAAGTTGCTTTAGACTAAATAAATTTTAACAAATTAAAATAGCATAAGTTAGAAGCCAAAAGCCAATAGCTGACCGCTAAAAGCATAATATACAATGAGTAAAAAACTTTTACTTAAAGACGCACATATAGAAGGTATTCGCTACTTTGAAACATACCGTAAGCAGGGAGGTTACACAGCAGCTGAAAAAGCCTTGAAGATGACTCCTGACGAAATTCTTGAAGAAGTAAAAGCTTCAGGACTGAGAGGTCGTGGTGGAGCTGGATTCCCAACAGGAATGAAATGGAGCTTTCTGGCAAAACCGGAAGGCGTTCCAAGACACCTTGTTGTGAATGCGGATGAATCTGAGCCTGGAACATTCAAGGACAGATATCTGATGGAGTTCCTTCCTCATTTATTGATCGAGGGAATGCTAATTTCTTCTTACTGTTTAGGTTCCAATACTTCTTATATCTACATCCGTGGAGAATATTCATGGATTCCGGATATCCTTGAGGAAGCTATTGAAGAAGCTAAAGCAGCAGGATTTTTAGGTAAAAATATTTTAGGAACTGGTTTCGATCTTGAAATCTATGTACAGAGAGGTGGTGGAGCATATATCTGTGGTGAAGAAACTGCATTGCTGGAATCCCTTGAAGGAAAAAGAGGTAACCCAAGGTTAAAACCGCCATTCCCGGCTGTAAAAGGTCTATGGGAAAGACCAACGGTAGTAAATAACGTTGAATCTATCGCGGCAATCGTTCCAATCATTGATATTACAGGTGCTGAATATGCTAAAATAGGAGTTGGAAGATCTACAGGAACGAAATTAATTTCAGCTTGTGGAAACATCAACAAACCTGGGGTATACGAAATTGATATGACGATCACTGTAGAAGAATTCATCTATTCTGATGAATATTGTGGCGGTATTAAAGACGGTAAAAGATTAAAGGCTTGTATTCCTGGAGGAAGTTCTGTTCCGATTGTTCCTGCAAATTTATTGCTGAGAACCGTGAACGGAGAGCCAAGATATATGAACTATGAATCATTGGCAGATGGTGGTTTTGCTACCGGAACTATGATGGGTTCAGGAGGTTTTATCGTTTTGGATGAAGACCAGTGTATTGTAGATCACACCATGACTTTGGCAAGATTCTACAACCACGAAAGCTGTGGACAATGTACTCCTTGCCGTGAAGGAACAGGATGGATGTACAAGATTTTAAAGAAAATCGAGAAAGGAGAAGGAAAAATGGAAGATATCGATCTACTTTGGGATATCCAGAGAAAAATCGAAGGAAACACGATTTGTCCATTGGGTGATGCAGCAGCCTGGCCGGTTGCAGCAGCAATCCGTCACTTCAGAGATGAATTCGAATGGCACATCAAAAACCCGGAATTGTCTCAGACACAAAATTATGGATTGGCACATTATGCAGATCCTATCCCTGCTGTAGAAAAGAATGCATAGGTAACATGAAAAAATTATTGGTTGTCGGCTTAATGATGTCGAGTTTTGTTTTCGGACAAAATAAAGAAAAAGATACTTTAATAGATAGAAGTTCAGATAAAGGAGCATTGGTTTCCAGAAAGAAGCCTGAACCTTTAAGCAAAAAAGGTCAGATGTTCGTTTTCTTCGGATGGAACAGAGCGGCGTTCAGTAATTCCGATATCCGTTTCACAGGAAATGGCTATGATTTTCAGCTGAATAATGTATCTGCTCAGGACAGACCTACCAAGTTTGGTATTGTTTATATCAACCCGGGCTGGTTTACTGTAGTTCAGTACAACTTTAGAGCAGGTTATTTTATTAAAGATAATTTAGCTTTAGTTTTGGGAATAGACCATATGAAGTATGTGATGAATCAGAACCAGACTGTTAATTTCAAAGGTAACATTTCAGATCCTGAATATGCAGCAATGGTACAAAACGGACAGGTAAACCTGGCAGATGAGAAGTTCCTAACTTTTGAACATACAGACGGACTTAACTATGAAAACTTAGGTCTTGAAAAATATCAGAATCTTATCAATAAGAAAAATGTTGATTTGGTTTGGTCTTACGGAGCCGGTCTTGGATTTATGTTTCCGAAAAGTAATGTAAAGCTTTTTGGAAATGAAAGAAGTGACCGTTTCCACGTAGCAGGTATGGGAACCGATCTAAGAACCAGTCTTAACCTTGTTCTTTGGGATCACGTAATGGTAAGATTAGAAGGAAAAGCAGGTTATATCAATATGTGGGATATTAAAACTACATTGAATAACAAACCGGACAAAGCCCAGCAGGATTTCGTTTTCGGACAGGTCCTTGCAGGAATCGGATATACATTTAATACTAAGAAATATAAATAACAAAGCCTATTGCTTAATGCATAAAGCTTAAAGCATACAATATGAGCGAAGAAGTTAAAAAATTCAAAATAACTATAGACGGACAGACTACCGAAGTGATGCCTGGGACTTCCATTCTGGAAGCCGCAAGACAAATTGGTGGAAAATCTGTACCTCCTGCTATGTGCTACTACAGCAAATTAGAAACCAGTGGAGGTAGATGTAGAACTTGTCTGGTAGAAGTTTCTAAAGGATCTGAAGCAGATCCGCGCCCTATGCCAAAATTAGTAGCAAGCTGCAGAACTAATGTAATGGATGGGATGGAAGTAAAAAACCTTACTTCCGAGAAAGCCCAGGAAGGAAGAAAAGCGGTTACCGAATTCTTATTGGTCAATCACCCGCTGGACTGCCCTATCTGTGACCAGGCCGGAGAATGTCATCTTCAGGATTTAGGCTATGAACATGGTGTGGAAAATACAAGAACAGAATTCGAAAGAAATACTTACGAAGCTGATGATCTTGGACCGAACATCAAATTAAATATGAACCGTTGTATTCTTTGCGCAAGATGCGTACTGACGGCTAACCAGCTTACAGAAACAAGAGAACACGGTATTCTTTTCAGAGGAGATCACGCTGAAATTTCAACCTATTTAAATAAAGCTTTAGACAATGACTTCATCGGAAACGTTATTGACGTTTGTCCTGTAGGAGCTTTAACAGACAGAACAGCACGTTTTGCAAGCAGAGTATGGTTTACAAAACCAATGAACGCTTCTTGCAAATGTGACAAGTGTTCAGGAAAAGCTTTAGTATGGATGAAAGGTGACGAAATTCTAAGAGTTACAGCAAGAAAAGACCAGTGGGGTGAAGTAGAAGAATTCATCTGCGATACATGCCGTTTCGAAAGAAAATCATTATCAGACTGGAATATCGAAGGTCCTAGACATATCGACAGACATTCTGTAATTTCATTGAACCACTACGAAAAACCAAAGGATGAGCTAAGAGTTTTAGACAATCCGATGGCTAAAGAAATCAGTGAAAAAGACGAAAAATAATTTTAATAAGATTTCAGATTTCAGATATTAGATGACAGACTTTCTTCATTCTAATTTCTAAATTCTAATATCTAACATCTATAAAAATAAAAATGGATTTACTTACATTTAAACTTATACTTGTACTAGCGCTTTTCTTGCTATCATTGACGATTGCAGCCTACTCTACATGGGCAGAAAGAAAAGTTGCCTCTATCATGCAGGATAGAATTGGTCCCAACAGAGCAGGACCTTTCGGATTACTGCAGCCTCTTGCTGACGGTGGAAAGTTTTTCTTTAAAGAAGACTTCACCCCTGCTAATGCTGAAAGATTTCTTTTCGTATTAGGACCAGCTTTGGTAATGTTTATTTCATTGATTACAGGAGCTGTAATTCCTTGGGGTAAAAGTTTAAATATTGCAGGTACTTCTTTTGATCTTCAGGTTGCCAACATTGATGTGGGTGTACTTTTCATCATCGGTATGGCTTCCATCGGGGTTTACGGAATTATGATCGGAGGTTGGGCTTCGAACAACAAATATTCATTATTAGGTGCTATCCGTGCTTCTTCTCAGATGATTTCTTATGAATTGGCAATGGGACTAGCACTTCTTTCTATCATTATGATGTCTGGAAGTTTAGATTTAAAAGAAATCACTGAAAGTCAGACTACCGGAAAATTATGGGGAGTTATTCCTTGGGTTTCAGGATTGAACTGGAATATTTTCTACCAGCCGATTGCATTCCTTGTTTTCTTTGTAGCAGCTTTAGCAGAAACCAACAGACACCCGTTCGATTTACCAGAGTGTGAATCTGAATTGGTAACAGGATATTCTACAGAATACTCTTCCATGAAATTAGGGTTGTATATGTTCGGAGAATATGTGAACATGTTTATTTCCAATGCATTTATGGTAGTTCTTTTCTTCGGAGGGTACAACTATCCTGGTATTGAATGGGTAACTCAGAACTGGGGTGAAAATGCTGCCGGGATCTTAAGTATCGTAGCGTTCCTTACAAAAACAGTAATCGGAATTCTGATCTTCATGTGGATCAGATGGACACTTCCAAGATTCAGATATGACCAGTTAATGCACTTAGGATGGAAAACATTAATCCCAATGGCATTGGTAAACCTATTAATTACAGGAGCTGTAATTTTAGCATTTGCAAACTAAGAAAATTTGAAAATGAGCTGATTTGAAAATTTGATAATGAAATCAAAGTTTTATCTTTAGCGTATCATATTCAATCATCAATATTAAATAATTAAGATAGCAGACAAGATTAGTCTAAAATCTGGTGTCTAACATCTAATATCTATAATTAAATGAAACTTACAAACAGATCAAAAGTTGTTTCCAATAAAGAAATGACCCTTGCTGAAAAAATCTACCTTCCTGCCATCTTTACAGGGATGGGGATTACATTTAAGCATGCTGTAAGAACCGTGATAAAAGGTGCTCCCGCAGTATATTCCTATCCGGAAGTACAGAAACCAAGAACAACCATCTGGAGAGGCCAGCACGTTTTGAAGAGAGACGAAGAAGGCAGAGAAAGATGTACAGCTTGCGGACTTTGTGCGGTAGCTTGTCCTGCAGAAGCCATTACGATGACTGCTGCTGAAAGAACTAAAGAGGAAAAAGGTCTTTACAGAGAAGAAAAGTACGCTTCAGTATATGAAATCAATATGCTGAGATGTATTTTCTGCGGTATGTGTGAAGAAGCTTGTCCTAAATCTGCCATCTATCTTACAGACAGATTGGTAGATGTGGAAACCAACAGAGGTTCTTTCATTTACGGAAAAGATAAACTAGTTGAAAAAATAAATGAAAGGATTGATATCACGACAAGACAATCCGAGAAACAAAAAAATGCGGTAAAATAATGGATCAGTTTTTATTTTTCTTGGTGGCGTTTTTAGCAGTTGCAAGTGCTGTTTACTTTGTATTTGCAAGAAATCCTCTTTATGCTATTTTGTCATTAATTGTTACGATGTTTTCAATTGCCGGAATGTACATTCTTCTCAATGCACAATTCCTAGCAATCATCCAGATTATAGTGTACGCAGGTGCTATCATGGTGCTTTTCCTTTACATCTTAATGATGCTTAACCTTAATAAAGGAGACGAAAGTAAGAAGAACAATACTTTAAAATTTGTTGGAGTTTTTACAGCAGGTATTCTTTTAGTAGGTGTGCTAGGTGTTTTCAGAGGTATAAAAGACAACCACATTGTTGTTGAAAATGTAGACAGAGGAGTGGGGCTTACAAAAAATCTGGGTAGACTTTTGTTTAATGAATATGTTTTACCGTTTGAGCTTGCTTCCATCCTAATTCTGGCAGGTATTGTAGGCGCGGTATTAATCGGTAAAAAAGATTTATAAAATTATGGGAGAAGTAAATACATTTATACAAAGCGTCCCTTTGGAATACTTCATCATTCTTTCCTCAGTATTGTTCTGCTTGGGAGTAATGGGAGTATTGCTTAGAAAAAATGCTATTGTGATTCTGGGCTGTGTAGAGCTTATGCTGAATTCTGTAAACCTTTTATTGGCAGCTTTTTCAGCGTATAAAGGCAACGGCGACGGACAACTTTTAGTTTTCTTCATTATGGTGGTAGCAGCTGCGGAAGTAGCGGTAGGCCTAGCAATTATTGCTATGCTATATAGAAATACCCGTTCTGTAGATGTGAGTATATTTAATAAATTAAGAGGATAAGAATGGAGAATCTAGTATATGCAATAGTACTTTTACCACTTTTAGGGTTTCTTATTAACGGGCTATTTGGGAAAAACCTTCCAAAAATATTGGTAGGATCTTTGGCTACAGCAATGGTTTTTGGATCTTTCTGTATTGCGGTAAGTATTTTCATGAATTTCAATTCTGAAAGCCAGCCTGTTATCGTAAAAGCTTTTGAATGGTTTAGAGTAAATGGTGTTCAAATCAATTTTGGATTCCAGATTGATCAGCTTTCATTAATGATGGTAATGATCATTACGGGTATCGGTTCACTGATCCACTTATACTCTATCGGATATATGAGTCATGATAAAGGATTCTACAAGTTTTTTACTTACCTGAACCTTTTCATCTTCTCCATGTTACTTTTAGTAATGGGAAGCAACTACCTTATCCTGTTCATTGGATGGGAAGGTGTAGGTCTTTGTTCTTACCTTTTGATCGGATTCTGGTATACCAACGAAGAATACGGTAAAGCGGCAAGAAAAGCTTTCATCATGAACAGAATTGGTGACCTTGCGTTATTGATCGGTATTTTCATGATTGCTTCTCAGACCAATGCTGTAGATTATCTTTCTGTAGCAGAAAACGCTTCAAAATTTGAATTAGACGGAACAGTGATTATCTTTATCACGGCGAGTTTATTCATCGGTGCTACCGGTAAATCGGCTCAGGTTCCATTATATACATGGTTACCGGATGCGATGGCGGGACCAACTCCTGTATCAGCGTTGATCCACGCGGCAACGATGGTAACTGCAGGGATCTATTTGGTAGTAAGATCTAACTTCTTATTTACTTTGGCACCTACAGTGCAGGGAGGAATTTTATTCATCGGATTCTTAACGGCTGCTTTGGCTGGTTTCTATGCACTTCGTCAGAACGATATCAAAAAAGTATTGGCATACTCTACCGTTTCACAACTTGGATTTATGTTCATCGCTTTAGGTCTTGGGGCATATACAACGGCTATGTTCCATGTAATGACACACGCATTCTTTAAGGCGTTGTTATTCTTAGGTGCAGGTTCTGTAATCCACGCTATGAGCAACGAACAGGATATGCGTTTCATGGGAGGTCTTAAAAAATATATTCCTCTTACCCACGCTACATTCCTGATCGGAACATTAGCCATCTCAGGTTTCCCTTTATTATCAGGGATGATCTCTAAAGACGAAATTTTAGTAGCAGCTTTCGCTAAAAACCCTGTTTACTGGGTAATCTTATTTGTTTTAGCGGCAATGACTGCAACCTATATGTTCAGACTTTACTATTTGACATTCCACGGAGAATTCAGAGGTACTGAAGAACAAAAACACCACTTACACGAAAGCCCTTCTAATATGACATTACCATTGATCGTATTGGCTATTCTTTCTGTAATCGGAGGTTTTATCAACCTGCCACACTTCATCGGTCACGGGCACTATGCTAAACTGATGGAATGGTTAAAGCCTGTTCTTACGGAACAAAGCTTCAGCCAGATGGAAGCTACTCTTTCAGGAGTACCTTTCAATACTGAAATGATCTTATTAGCAGCTACAGTGCTTATGTTCTTCACTGTTTGGTTCATCGTTAGAAATACTTATGTAAGTAAGAAGAAGATGGCTGTGGCAGAGGAAAACTATACCGGATGGGAAAAGCTTTCTGCTAAGAAATTATACGTTGACGAACTTTACAACGCATTGATTGTAAAAACTGTTGAAGGATTAGGACGCGGAGGAAAAATGTTTGATAAGGGTATCTTAGACCGTTTTGTAAACTTTGTAGGTGATGGTGCTGAAGACAGCGGAAAAGCTATGAAGCGTGTACAGAACGGAAATGTAGAGACATATATCCTTATCATGTCTTTAGCTGTGGGAATTATATTAATTGTTAACTTTTTATTACAATAATAATGTCTTGTTTATTATTAACATTATTACTATTACCTCTAGTAGGTTCGGGATTAGTTTTTGCATGGAAGAATAGTTCCAGCAAATATTTGGCGCTTGGAATTGCATTGGTACAGATGCTACTTACCTTCTATATGCTTTCGGATTTCAATTTTGGACCGACAGTAGACAGTAAGCTTCAGTACGAAATCACTTATCCTTGGTCTCAATTCATTAAAAGCTCTCTTCATTTCGGTGTTGACGGGATGAGCATGCTTCTTTTAGTGTTGACCAATATTCTGGCTCCAATCATCATTTTATCATCTTTCAACGAAAATGTAAACTACAGAAATACATTCTACGGATTAATTCTGTTGATGCAGTTTGGTCTTGTAGGAGTATTCACTTCTTTAGACGGATTGTTATTCTACATTTTCTGGGAAGTAACTTTGATTCCAATTTGGTTCATTGCCGGACTTTGGGGACAAGAGAATAAAAGGTTCGAATTCACTACGAAATTCTTCGTATATACATTCGTGGGATCATTATTTATGTTGGCTGGATTGATCTATGTGTACAACCACTCTGCATCATTCGCTTTAACAGATTTATATAATGCCCAACTGAACGAAGTACAGCAGACTGTGGTATTCTGGTTTATTTTCTTTGCTTTTGCAGTGAAATTACCGGTATTTCCTTTCCATACATGGCAGCCTGATACCTATACCTACTCTCCTACTCAGGGATCCATGTTATTATCAGGGATCATGCTGAAGATGGCAGTATATGGCGTAATGCGTTATTTACTTCCAATTACACCGCTTCCGATTGCAGGAATTTCCGGGCAGATTGTGATTATTCTTGCTATTGTAGGAATTGTTCACGGAGCTCTTATTGCTATTATCCAGACGGATATGAAGAGAATTATTGCGTATTCATCTTTCTCTCACGTAGGATTGATGGTAGCAGGGATCTTCGCTTCTGCAGTAGTTACTTTAAGAGGAACTTTCAATGTAGAAGGAGCTGAAGGAGCTTTAGTACAGACTTTTGCACACGGTATCAACGTAGTAGGTTTATTCTACTGTTGTGATATTCTATATAAGAGATTTAAATCAAGAGACATCAGACAAATGGGTGGTTTAGCTAAAGTAGCGCCTAAGTTTGCGGTGTTGTTTCTGATCATTATATTAGGTTCAATGGGAGTTCCATTGACCAATGGATTCATCGGAGAATTTATTCTGTTGAAATCTGTTTATGATTTTAACGGAACAGCAGCAGTAATTGCTGGTCTTACGGTAATTCTTTGTGCGGTGTATTTATTGAGATTTTACGGAAAAGCAATGTTTGGAGAAGGAGATGAAGCCGTTTTAAGTACAGCAAAAGATTTATCTGGTGTAGAGTTTTCTGTATTGGCAAGTTTAGCGGTTTTTGTGATTTTACTAGGTATTTTCCCACAACCGGTAATCGACATGGTGAGTAGTTCGGTGAAGTTTATCTACCAATCAATGGTAAGTTAATTTGATATTTTAAGAAATGAGTGTTTTAATTATTGTTTTCCTAACGGCAGTTATTGCGTTATTTTCAGGAGTTTTTGAACAAGGAAAATTCGCAAGATACATTGGGATTTTGGGATTAATCATTGCATTGTATGTAAGTTTTATGCCGGAATGTTCGTTCTTCGACCATTACAAGCATATGTACGAGTACAGTGGCAATACCGCATTATTCACTAAAATATCAATCGTAACAACTTTATTATTATTCTTTCTGGGAGGTTTTGCATTCAGCAATCACAGAAGCCACCAATCAGAATTATATGCATTGATGCTATTTGCATTATGTGGAGGGATCATCCTTTTCGGATATCAGAACCTGGTGACGATGTTCTTGGGAGTTGAAATCCTTTCTATTCCATTATATGTAATGGCTGGAGCTAACAAAACTGATCTTAGATCTAACGAAGCTTCTATTAAATATTTCCTTATGGGTGCATTTGCAACAGGTTTCTTACTGTTCGGAATTGCGTTTATCTACGGAAGTGCAGGAAGTTTTGATCTTTATAAGATTCATGATTTCGGAGTAGCCAATTCAGGGAATGTAATGTTCATCTTAGGAGTATTACTGATTCTTTGTGCATTGGCATTCAAAGTAGCTTTAGCACCCTTCCACATGTGGAGTCCTGATGTATATGCAGGTTCTCCTTCATTAATCACAGCTTTTATGGCGAGTGTGGTAAAGATCTCAGGATTCTTTGCCCTATTCAGATTGATGACGCTTGGTTTCACTGGAGTGACTCATGAGTGGATTAATGTTTTAGGAGTATTCTTAATCATTACATTACTTTTGGCAAACGTTATGGGTCTTGCTCAGACGAATGCAAAAAGAATGTTGGCCTACTCCTCTGTATCCCACGCAGGATATATCGGATTGGTATTCTTTGGAATGACAAGCCTTTCTACTTATAACCTGGCGTTCTATTTATTTGCTTATTCTTTATCCACAGTAGGAGTTTTCATGTGTCTGATCTGGGTAGAGAAATTAAAAAGAGAAACTTCTTTCGGAGCTTTCAAAGGATTGGCAAAAACAGAACCTTTATTAGCAACAGCAGCTACAATTTCTATGCTTTCTATGGCTGGAGTTCCGTTAACCGCTGGTTTCATGGGGAAATTTGCTTTATTCTCCCAGGCTATGAACGGTGCAGCTTTCCTAGTATTGGTAGCGGTGTTGGGTTCTGCCCTGTCTATCGCTTACTATTTAAGACTGATCATTGCCATGTTCTTCTTTAAAGAATCAACATTCAAATCATCAGAAAAAGTAACACTTACTTACAACATCATTGGTGTAGTTGTTATTGTTTTAATTGTTATCCTTGGAGTTTTCCCGGATATGTTTGCAAGAATGTTCGGATTGTAAAATCTGAATTTAAAATAACAAAAGCACAACTTTTCAGTTGTGCTTTTTTATTCTATATCTTTTTTAATTGATAGAATTTATTAATCAGTAATCTGGATATCTGTCTTCATAAAAAACAGAAACGAATTATAAAATACATTGCAGAATTTCCCGAAGCACCAGCAAATTATATATAATAAAATAAAATTCCGGACGATCAATATTCTGCTTTTTTCATAACTTTACTTTAAATTTCCAGCTCTTGGCTAATCTGTATAAAAAAGACTCTCCTTTTCAAGTTTATATTTCATTCAAAAAATATTTGGATGTTCTGGAGCATATCCGGTATAATGACCGACTGGAATACAGAGTCAACTATGCGGAATCATTAATAGAAAGCACAAGAAATTTCAAAGAGCTTAGAGACGGCTTTCAGGACACCGCTTTTCTGGAAAAGCATGAAGACCTCATCAGAATGCTTCTGGCAGATCTTTTTCCGACAGGGCTTACCAGAAATGAAATAAAAGCAGCCAGTATCCCCCTTTCCAATATCACGTTCAATTATACGGAAAGATTTAAGGACATTCTTAAAGATGCCGGAAAAGACTTCGAAATAGAACTCCGGAATATTTCAGATAATGAATTCTATGTTTTCTGCTGCTGCCTGATTCTTCAGAGCTACTTCAAAAAAGATATTAAAAGTACGATCCCGTTTTACTATGATATTCCCAACAAACAGGGAATCATGAAGCATTATAAGATTACCGTCAATTCAGATTTTACGGAAATTACTCCTACAGAAGATGCCAGGATTCCGTCTGATGATGTGTTGGATATGCTTCTGGAAAACCTGGATGATTTTAAACTGTGGAAAAAATATTTCCCATCACAATCCTGGATTCTGAAAGGATTTACCATCATTTCCCTGGTAGACTGCACTTCTGAAGTGGCGCTTTCCGATCTGAAATCAAGTATGATTGAGATTGATCCCGAAGATTTGAATCCTAATGAAAATCTGACGGAAATTTTCAAATCTTATTTTGATGTTTCGGAACTGAGCTTCGGACTGATGACTTTTAATAAAAAAGAACAGAAACTGGATAAGCTTCCTATTTATGAAAGTCTTCTTACCAATCATATCCTGGATTTCTGGATCAATGCTTTTGACGAAGATACCCGTAAGAGCACTTTCAATAATTTAAATCATAATTCAAAACCTGTGGTTGTTTCCAATGTGAACAATCTGGATGAAAATGTAAAGCAGCTTCCTTCCTTTAGTATTTTAAAGGATAATAATGTCAACAGTTTTATGGTAATCCCAATCATGAAAGATGGTGAACTTCTTGCCATCATGGAATTTACCTCTCCTATTGCGGGCAGCTTTAATGGTTTAAAACTTAAGAAACTGGAGTTCTTTACCGATATGGTTCTTTTCTCCCTGAACAGGTTCTATTTTGAAAAAAATTACCAGATAGAAGCCATTATTCAGCGTGAATATACCACCATTCACGACAGTGTAGTGTGGAAATTCAGAAACGAAGCAGAAAAATACTTCACAGCATCTCTTGGCAAAAAAATATATACATTAAAGCAGATTGCTTTTAAAAACCTGACTCCGCTGTTTGGGGTTTCAGATATCCGTTCTTCTTCTGAAAAGCGTTATAATCTGATGCTGCAGGATCTTAATCAGCAGATCGAATGGCTGAATGAGATTTTTGTACTAACGAATTCCGATTCTGAAAAATTTCTGCTGGCACTGGATGTTTTTGAAAATGAACTGAACAATGAGATCAAAGCTGATACGGAACAGCGTTTTCAAAGATTATTAAGAGAAGAAATTCATCCTTTTTTACAGGGAAAACTGGAAATAAGAACTTCAAAAGAAATAAAGGCAAAAATTAAAGACTATTTTTCACATGTCTTTACGCCTACTGACCTGTTTTATCATCATAGAAAAAACCTGGATGACTCTATCACCTTGGTCAACCGGAAACTGGCCGACATGCTCGATGAAAGCCAGATAAAAGCACAGGAAATTTTCCCGCACTATTATGAAAGATTCAAGTCTGATGGTGTGGAGCATAACCTGTATATAGGCCCAAGCATCGCTCCGGAGCTTCATTACACTTCAAAAGTTGTCCACAAACTGAGATACTGGCAGCTGAAAACCATCTGTAAAATGGAACTGGAATTTCAGTCGTTCAAAAAATATCTTCCGGTACAGCTGGATATTGCTTCACTGATTTTCGTATATAATGAAAAAATAGACATCCGTTTCAGAATGGATGAAAAACGCTTTGATGTAGACGGAGCTTATAATTCCTATTACGAGATCATCAAAAAACGTCTGGATAAAGCACATATCAAAGATTCTTCAGAACGTATCACGGCACCCGGAAAAATTACCATCGTTTATTTCGGGATGGAAAACCAAAAAGAATATCTGGATTACATTTCCAAACTTCAGAAAAAAGGAATCCTGCAGCATGATATAGAATTCTTAAAAGTAGAAGATCTTCAGGGAATTACAGGACTGCTGGCGCTGAGAGTTTCTTTTACGCTTCCGCAGGAATAAGTTAAAACTAAAAAACACGCATTCAGCTTCTTCATTTTATTATGAAAAGCCTTCAGCCATCCGATAAAACAATGGCTTAACAGATGCTTTTTAATTAAAGACTAAGAAATGCAGCACCGAAAGACAGCACGGAAATAATAATCCCTGCCATAAAAATCTTATAGGTAATGGACAAAAGCTTGTATTTTCTGTCAAGAACTTTTCCCAGATAATACAGATCTTTCACCATAGAATCATAGATGTAATCTCTGTCTTTGATCAGATCTTTCATCGCATTGTGATAGTCGTCAAATAACATCTGCTGAAAGTTTCCGAAGAAAAGAAGATTCACTTTTCTGTTGGCAATATCCTGAGAGGTAAATGTGGTTTTTGTTACATTCGGTTTTGTGGATAAAATAGCAAATATGATCGTCAGTACACTTGAAAGCAATAAGATAAAACTCGGAAGAATCAAATGAGAATTCTTAGGAGCATCCAGCTTCGGAACCAAAACGGAAAGACAAACTGAAATAATGATCGCATTTACTGACAACAAAATATTGGCTTTACTGTCAGCAATATCACTTAGTCTTGTATGGTTATTCAGTGTTACTCTGAATAAAGTATCTACACTTCTGTCTGATTTTTCTTTATCCTTTTTACCTTCAGTGCTCTCCTTCTTGTTTTCTTTTTTCTCCTCTTCCTTTTCCAGCTTCTTTTCGATCTTTTTAATGTTTTTCTTTTTCAGGGGTTCCCAGTTTTCTTTGGCATAGTCTGTGTAAAAAGTATGCTTATTTTTCAGCATATCCAGATTTCCGGCATTCCATTCTTCATTAGAAAAACATCTTACGTTGGTTAATTCCCATTCTTTTCTCAAAGCATCGGAAATATCGCTGTAATCATGTCCTGCAAAATGACTGAAATCGGCATCTTTTACAATTTTCTCCAGTAAATTCTGAGGTTCGTACTGTATTTTGGTTGCAAGGATCAGTTTTTCAACATCTGCAATATAGTTTTCAGGATAATTTTCCTGGTGCAAAAAAGCTTTCATCACCTCTACACTCCTCTCCTCATGGTTCAGGGCACATTCTATATACCCCGTATCATGAAACCATAATGCAACGAGTACTTTCTCCTGATCCTCTTCAGAAACAGGAGTATTTTTCATGATTTCCTCTGCCTTATTCACGGTGTAGGCAGTATGGATAAAATTATGATAAAAATATACTGAAGATAACTTATCTTTGAATAAGATTTCAACATAATTTTTAGCTTTTTGTAAAATGCTCATCCCTGAAATTTTGTTAATGTAAATTTATGAATTTATCCTTTAAAACTCATCTAAAAAATACTTCTATTGTTCTTCGAACGGTAATGTCTGCAGGAGTGCTTTATTCCTGTGCTACCTATAACGTACAAAAGGGCAAAAACTTATTTGAAGTAAAAGATTCCGAAATAAAATCTGATAATGATTTTAAGCTCTTTCTGATAGGAGATGCAGGAAACTCGGATGAACCGCAGGCACAAAAAACACTGAATTTACTGAAAAGTAAACTGGATTCTGCCGACAATAACTCTATGCTGATCTTTCTTGGTGACAATATTTACCCGAACGGTATGCCCAAAGAAACAGATAAGGACTATGCTTCGGCTAAAGAAAAACTGGAAAATCAGCTTGCTATAACAAAGAATTTCAAAGGTAAAACATTGGTTATTCCCGGAAATCACGACTGGTACAACGGACTGGAAGGATTAAATACCCAGGAAGGACTGGTAAAAAAATACCTTGACGATAAAAAGGCATTTCTGCCTAAAAACGGATGTCCTATTGATGATATCAACATTTCTAAAGATATTAAATTGATTGCTATTGATACGGAATGGGTAATTGCCAATTGGGATAATTATCCGGGAATCAACAAAAACTGTAATATCAAAACCCGTGAAGATTTTTTCACAGAGTTTAAAGATCTTATCATTAAAAATCAGGGCAAAAGAATTATCGTTGCCTTACACCACCCTATTATCAGCAGCGGAACCCATGCAGGCTTTAATTCTGCAAAATCACATCTTTACCCTTTCAAAAGTAAAGTTCCGGTTCCTGTAGTAGCAAGTGTAGTGAATGTCTTAAGAAGTTCTTCCGGAGCCAGTCCTGAAGATATCAATAACCAGCATTATGCAGATCTGGCTAACAGATTGAAAAGTATTGTTCAGGATAAAGAAAATATTATTTTCGTTTCCGGACATGATCATAACCTGCAGTATCACGAAGATGGAAATCTAAGACAGATCATCAGCGGCGCAGGTTCCAAAACAGATCCTTCTACTATTGTGGAAAAAACTGATTTTTCTTACGGTGGAAGCGGTTTTGCAGTTTTAAATTTCAGAAAAGATGAAAGTACAGATGTTGAATATTTTTCTACGAAAGATGCACAGCTTCAAAAACTGACTCATATTTCAGTGATTTCAAAACCGGATGTTTTCATCAATAATTTTCCGAATTCATTTCCTGCAACATTCTCTTCAACCATCTATCCGGTACAGCTTACCGAAAAGAGAAAATTTTACAGATGGCTTTGGGGAGACCACTACAGAAGATATTACGGAATTCCCATTGAAGCTCCTACTGCCAATCTTTCAGAGCTAAATGGCGGATATATTCCGTTCAGAGAAGGCGGAGGAAACCAATCTAACAGTTTAAGATTGAAATCTACGGACGGACAGGAATTTGTGATGCGTGGTGTGAAAAAGAGTGCCATTCGTTTTCTTAATAATATGGCTTTCCAAAAAAGTACATTAGGAGAAGAACTTGCGGATACTTTCCCTGAAAAATTTCTATTGGATTTTTATACCACCAATCATCCGTTTACTCCGTTTACCATCGGAAATATGTCAGAAAAACTGAATATTTTCCACAGCAATCCAAAACTATATTATATTCCTAAGCAGAAGGCTTTGGGAAGATATAACGAAAATTATGGGGATGAAATGTATATGATTGAAGAACGTTTTTCTTCAGATCCAAAAACACTTGCATACCTTGATCATGCAAAAGATATTGTTTCCACGGATGATGTATTAAAAAACCTGAGTAAAAGCAATAAATATTCTGTTGACAGAGAATCCTATATCAGAGCAAGATTGTTTGATATGCTTATTGGCGACTGGGACAGACATTCAGATCAATGGAAATGGGCAGAATATGAAGTTGACGATAAAGTAGTCTACAAACCCATTCCTAAAGACAGGGATCAGGCATTTAGTAAATATGATGGCGCAGCATTTAAAATTATTATGAATGTTCCGGCCATTCGTCATATGAAAACTTTTACAGAAGACATCAGCAGTGTGAAGTGGCTTGCTATGGAACCTTATCCGATGGATCTTGTCTTCTTAAAAAGTGCAGACCAAAGTGAATGGGAAACACAGGCAAAATATATTCAGGAACACCTTACAGATGCAGATATTGATGATGCCTTCCACAATCTTTCGAAAGAAGTACAGGACGACACCATTGCTGAAATCCAGAGAAAACTGAAAGCAAGGAAAACAAAACTTGTGAGCTACGCAAGCCAGTATTATGATGTCCTTCAGAAAAAAGTACCTTTGGCAGGAACGGTAAACCCCGATAAATTTGTCATCACGAAAAACGGACATTCCGTACTGGTACAGCAATATAAACTGGGCAAGGATAAAGATAAGAATGAGCTTGTTTTTGAAAAAACATATCATGATTCAAAAACGAAAGAACTTTGGATCTACGGATTGGAAGACGACGATACCTATGTAGTAACCGGAAGCGGAAATCCTAAAATGACCATCAGATTAATTGGTGGTTATAACCATGATACCTACAACGTTGCAGATGGAAGAAAGGTGAAGATTTATGATTTTAAATCTCAGAAAAATACCTACAATTCCGGAAATGCAACCAAAAATATTACGGATGATTATGACATCAACAGCTATAATTACAAACATCCGAAATACAATTCCGTTGCAGGGTATCCCAATCTGGACTATAACCCGGATGATGGTGTTATAGTAGGAGTTCTGGCCAATTATACGGTGAATAATTTCATCCGTGATCCTTTCACTCAAAAACACAGCTTGAAAGCTAATTTTTATACAGCTACAGCAGGATTCAGTCTTACCTATAAAGGGATATTTAAAAAAGCTATCTCAGGCTGGGATTTCAATATTGATGCGTTTTATACCACTCCAAGGTTCTCTCAAAACTTCTTTGGCCTTTCCAACGAAAGTGACTACGACAAAGAAAATACGGAAAGAGAATACAACAGAGCCAGAATTTCCAAGTTCAATTTTGCACCTTCTATTTATAAGAAAAGCTGGATGAACCTCAGCCATCAGTTTCAGTTAACTTTTGAAGATAATAAAGTACAGCGAAAAGCTGACCGTTTTATCAATCAGTCTCCGGATGTAAGACCGGGTGTATTTAACAGCCAGCAGTTTGTGGGAGCCAATTATACATTTGGTTATAAAAATGCCGATAACGCTGCCTTCCCTACTCTTGGACTTGAATTTATGCTTAATGCAGACTGGAAAGCAACGCTTTCTGACTTCAATAAAAACTTCTTAACCGTAAAAGGGAAATTAGCCGTAGATCACAGAATTGATAAAAAAGGGAAATTTGTATTTGCCAATTCCAGCAACGTGATGTGGATTAACAATAATAATTTTGAATTCTATCAGGCAGCAGCTATTGGAGGTAATAATGGGATGAGAGCTTTCAGAAATGAAAGATTTGCCGGAAGATCCTATTTTACCAACAATTCAGAAATCCGATGGGATTTCGGAAGGGTAAGAAATAATATTGCTCCCGCGAACATGGGAATCCTGATTGGGTATGATATTGGCCGTGTATGGAATGACAATGAAAACTCCAGAAAATGGCATCAGTCTGCCGGTGCCGGTGTATGGCTGAGCATTGTAGAAATGATGTCTGCAAGGCTGAATTATTTCTATGGATCTGATGGAGGAAGAGTTTCTGCAGGTGTAGGAATGAAGTTTTAAAAGGTATTTCTATAAAAATTAACTTAAATTTTTGCAATCAAAAATAAAACAGCAAAAAAACTGATTTTCAACAACTTAATCAATTAAAAAGTAAAAAATTCAAAATATTATTAATTTTAATTGAATTTAATAATTCTAATTTTCAGATAGTATTTCTCATCAATAAAACAAATATGGCTTTTAATTAAAAGCCATATTTTCAGCTACATAGATCAAAACCACACATAGTTTTATATGTTTATTGATTCTTTAAAAAACTGACAATTTAAAAACATTTTATATTTGTCTCAACTAAAAAATCAACAATTGAATGAAAAAAAAGCTATTATACATGGCGTTATTTATAATGTCCATACCTCTAGGTGCACAAATAGGGATTAAAACACCAACACCTCAAAAAACTTTACATGTAAACGGTTCACTTCAGGTAGTAAAAGACCTGAATGTAGGCGGAGATGACAGAACAAAAGGAAACTCCGGAAACAAAGGTGAAGTACTGATGTCAAATGGCGAGGGAAATGCTCCCGTTTGGAAGACTATTGAATCTGAAAACTTTTTAAAGGTTGTTTATGTAGGAAATAAAACGAATATAAGCCCTGCCAGCGGAAGCTATACCGGAACCCATTCTACTCCTGTTAATACTCATGAAAGTTATTCACAGACTTATGTTTTCAATGTGAGCAATAAGATTGATACGGCTTACTTAACGTATAACTCAACAACCGGACTTTTTACCGTAGTAAAACCAGGATTTTATAATATTGTTCCTTATGCCACTTATGATCTGAATCTGAATCCGTCAGGACAGACTGCAGGAACTGCTAATTCTTATATCCAGAAAGTTTCTCCTACACAGACAACATTAGCCGGTATTTCAACAGGGCACGGAGAACGTACTACAGGACTAAATCACAACCTGTCGTCAATTAATTTTTTCAATACGGGTGAAACCTTCAGAATACGCTGCAGGTATACACAGGATTTCAGGTTGTCAAGTGGTAATATTCATATATCTTACCTTACTCCGTAACCGATACAAATGTCAATCACTTTAATACTTTCATATATTCAAGAACCCCACAGATGTATGCTGTGGGGTTTTAATTTTATTGAAATGAATATATTCTTTAAAGAGAAAATGTATACACATTTCCACCTTCATCCTTAGCTTTTTCATCTGCAATCATGAGTGTTTTATCATCAAGAAAAACAACAGCTTCTTTCTGAGAATTATGATGTAAAGGAATTTTCTGAATTTTTGCAGTGCTGAAATTGTCAGTAGTAAATCCGGTAAGAACATGTACATTTTTGTGCGTCAGCAATACAATTTTATCTTTTGTACTGTTGATGGTTGCGGAAGTAATTGCCGCATCATTATAACCTCCTTCAAGCTTTAATGTTCCTATCAATTTTGCTTCAAAATTGCCTTCTTTATTAGGCACCTGGAATACCAGGAAAGTTCCGTCAAAACCTTTGCTTCTGTTTTTTGTGAATAAATAAAAGTTTCCGTTCATTTCTACAAAAGCCTCACAATCATACAAAAGGTTTGATTTTTTTGGTGGAAATTCTGTTTGTCCCTGATAATGGAATTTTGTAGTCTGAACTACTTTCGTTACAGTTTGTTTATTATCTTTCAGATCTGTTTTTAAGATGGCCAAATCCTGTCTGTCATTATCATTATTCCCAAAATCTCCGATATAAATGTTTCCCTGGGTATCCGAGATGATATCTTCCCAATCGGTATTTTCGACATTTTCTACAGGAACCTTTGCTACCAGTTCTCCTTTATTATTTACGCCGTATATTGCATTTTTATTCCCTCTGTCTTCTATCAGCCAAATGGTATTTTTATCCTTAGATAAAGTAATTCCGGAAACTTCCTTCAGCTTTTTCGGTAGGGTAAACTGAACTTTCAGTTCATCTCCTTTAGCAGGAGAATTCTGAGCTTTTGGATTACAGCTCAATAAAAACAAAGCAGGTAGAATAAGAAAGCGCAACATATTTATTTTTTATTTTTTTAACGGAATATAAGAAGCATTAATTGTTCCAATCAGGAATTATGAAAGCTTTTTTGCCTTTTCCCAGAGAACGTCCATCTCCTCCAGAGACATATCTGCCAATTTCAGATCCTGATCTTCTGCAAGTCCTTCCATCTTTTGAAACCTTGAAATAAACTTCAGGTTAGTTCTTTCCAAAGCAGAATCCGGATTGATTCCTGAAATTCTGGCATAATTGATCAATGAGAAAAATACATCACCCAATTCCTGTTCTTTTTTATCCAAATCAGTTTCAGCATGGAACTCCTGAATCTCTTCATCTACTTTTTTCCATGCATCTTCGGCATCATGAAATTCAAAACCAATCCCTTTTACCTTATCCTGAATTCTGTAAGCTTTCACTAAACTCGGCAGACTTTTAGGTACTCCTCCCAAAATGGATTTGTTTCCTTCTTTTAATTTTAATTTCTCCCAGTTCTGCTTTACCTCTTCTTCATCTTTCACTTCAACATCTCCATAAATATGAGGATGGCGGAAGATCAGCTTTTCATTCAAAGAATTGATCACATCGGCGATATCAAAACTTTCTTTTTCCGAACCAATTTTAGCATAAAAAACCAAATGAAGCAGAACATCACCCAGCTCTTTTTTTATTTCCTGCAAATCATTCTGCAAAATAGCATCTGAAAGCTCATAAGTCTCTTCAAGCGTAAGGTGACGAAGAGATTCCAACGTCTGTTTCTGATCCCATGGACATTTTTCACGCAAATCATCCATAATATCCAGTAATCTGCCAAAGGCTTCCAGTTTCTCCTGTTTAGTATTCATAAGTAATGGGAAATTCAATCTTATACAAATGTAAGGGTTATTTTGGGTCTGTGGTAGAGGTTGGGTGGGAAAGTTAGGGTGCGGGATACGAGATTCGGGGTGCGGGGTTTCTGGTTTAATGTTTAAAGATAAAGACGAAATTTGAACTAACCAGAAATTTCTCCCTAATCCCTAATCCCTAATCCCTAATCCCTAATCCCTGCAACCTATCATCTACCACCTGCTATCTAAAAAAAAAAAACCTTGTCCGGAAATTCCAGACAAGGCTTTGTATTTTTAATTCAAAAATGAATTATCCTTGTTTTCTGTGTGTGCTTTTAGGAGCTGATTTTGCAGCTGAAGTAGCTTTTACTTTTGGAGTAGCTGGTTTTTCAGCCTTTGGAGCTTTCTTAGCTTCTTTTTCAATGCTTACTTCTTCTGTTGCAGGCTCACCTTCTAAAGTTTCAGGCTCTGCTTTCACAAAGCTATCAGGAGTAATGTATCCTGCTTTATGAAGGATGTTGTACCACTGAGCCAATTTTTTGATATCAGAAGAATATACTCTTTCTGTATCATAGTTAGGAAGAGATGCTAACATGAAATCTTTCAGATCTGCATCTGAAGATTTGTGAGAAATAGTTTCCTTGTAGTCGTTGTTTTTAGCAATATTTTCAAATACTTCAAACAAAGGAACTTCTTTCTCAAATGTAAACATAGCAATATTATCCAGCAAGCTTACCTGGCTTGAGTTTCCGATGCTTACTTTTTTCTTGTTGGTAACATCTTCAATGATAAATCCGTTTCTTAATTGAGAAACTAATTTGAAAAGTCCTGGTTTTCCAGAAATTGAAATTATTTTTTCTAACAGCATAATTTTATTTTTTGTAAATTCTGCAATCAGCACTAGCTTTTTGCTTTTTATTATTCGTTTTTAATCCTTTTTTAAATTACTTTGGAAATCTCATTTTGTAACCAATGTTTACGTCACCATGAGAAATTTTCGTCAGTTTACCTTTTACCAGCTTCTTCTTCAGAGCGCTTAAGTGATCAGTAAACAGAACTCCTTCAATGTGGTCATATTCATGCTGAATTACGCGGGCTCTAATATCGGAAAAAGTTTCTGTATGTTTCACAAAATTTTCGTCATAATATTCAATAACGATTGTCCCTTTTCTCTTCACATCTTCTCTTACATCCGGAATAGAAAGACAGCCTTCATTGAACTTCCATTCTTCGCCGGATTCTTCAAGAATTTGTGCATTGATGAATACTTTTTTGAATGATGCCAGCTCGTCTTTAATATCTTCATAATCCTCATCTTCAGCAAGAGGCGTCACATCTATCACAAACAGACGGATATCCAAACCAATCTGAGGCGCTGCAAGACCTATGCCATTTGCGCTGTACATGGTTTCGAACATATTATCTATCAGTTCCTGTAATTCGGGATAGTCTTTGTCTATATCTTTTCCTACTTTTCTCAAAACAGGATCCCCAAAAGCTCTTATCGGTAAAATCATCTTAATCTTTGTTCTAAAAAATTCTGCAATATGATGGTTGCACTTACTTTATCTATTAACCCTTTTTCCTGCCTCTTCTTTTTGTTTTTTCCACTTTGGGAAATAAAGAATGAAGCCATTTTGGAAGTAAATCTTTCGTCAAAACGGTGAACCGCAATATCCGAAAATTCTTTTTTAAATTCTTCTATGAATTTTAAAATATCCGTTTCTATTTCTGAAACGTTTCCTTTCAAATCTATGGGAAGTCCGATTACGACTTCATCTACCTTGTTTTCATTGAAATATTTTTTCAAAAAATCCATTAGAGAACGGTTCTCTACAGTCTCCAGCCCACTGGCTATAATCTGCATATCATCCGTTGCAGCGATACCACAACGAGCCTTTCCGTAGTCTATTGCAAGGATTTGTCCCATAAGTTTGCAAATTTAGTAAAATTTACTGATTTTATTCATAACGCAGTTTTTTTATATAAATCATGTTTTATTCCATTATTTTTTTTATAATTTTAATCTTCCAAAAAACAACTATATGAAGAAACTCATCCTCGTAAGACATGCAAAAAGCGACTGGCCGGAGGAAACGGAGGACTTTGACAGACCTTTGGCAGACAAGGGTTTGGAGGATGCTATGCACATGTCCAGGTTCTTAAAAAACAATAATATTTCCATTGATCATTTTGTGTCAAGCCCTGCGGTACGTGCACTGAATACCTGTAAAATTTTTAATCAGACCTATCAGTTGAACTGCTCTACTGATGAAAAATTATATAATCCCTCGGAAAGAAGTTTTGAATCTGTAATTTATGATCTGGATGACAACCTGAATTCGGTTGCTTTCTTCTCACACAATAATGGAATTTCCAATTTTGCCAATTCCATTTCTGAAGATATTTTTCATTTCCCCACATGCGGAGTGGCTGGTTTTGAAGTAGACTGCGAATCATGGTCAGAATTTGATGGTGCTAAAAAGAAACTGCTTTTCTTTTATGAGCCGGGGAAAATATAACTTCACTTCATTATTTTTTTATGTCACAATACCGATCCTTCTTTTCTCATGCCAGAAACAGAAGAAGACTTACTATGAGTCTATCGCACAGAATGACATAAAGCTTCCTACTATCAAACCCGGAAGCTGGCGCTATAATCATGATGAACATTTCCAGACATTTGAAGATTTTCAGAAATTAAAGAAAATAAAACCCGAATCTGGAAAAAACACCATTTACCTTCAACCCATCGGAGTATTTGATGAACTTCAGAAAAAGGAAATAGCACTCACAAAAGAATATTTAAAAACATATTTTCAGCTGGAAACAAAAATATTGCCTGCCCTGCCCAACAGCATCTTTCCTGAGAATGTAAAAAGAATATCAAAAGAAGGACAGGAACAGATTCTGGCAGGATATGTACTGGACAGCATTCTGATCAAAAGAAAACCTAAAGATGCTGTAGTCCTGATGGGAATTACAGAGAAAGACCTTTTCCCCAAACCGGAATGGAATTATATTTTCGGACTGGCTTCTTATGAAGATGGTGTAGGCGTAACTTCGATGTATAGATTTGCCAATGGGCATTTAACTGATTCAAATTTTAATGAAAGTCTTTTAAGATTAGTAAAAATAAGTTCACACGAAATTGGCCATATGTTCGGAATCAGCCACTGCCTGAATGCCAACTGTGTGATGAATGGAACCAATTCATTATCTGAAACGGATTATCACCTGGCCAGAGCCTGTTCGCTTTGCCAGAGAAAATTGAATTCAAGCATCCATTATGACAATAAAAAAAGACTTCTTGAGCTAAAAAATTTCTTTGAAAAACAACACCTTAATACAGAACTTTCCCTAGCAAATCAGGATCTGAATCTTGTACAGTAAACCAGTATTTCTATTACCGACGGCATATTCCCCTCCTCCGGAGGGGTGGCGAAAATTCAAAGAATTTTTGACGGGGTGGTTAGCCATTATCAGCTAAATCCCCGAGAAAACAAACTATATTAAAAACAAAAAGAACAGACCAAAGCCCATTCTTTTTAATTTTTTTCTAAGATTTCATCTTTTACTTTCTTTTCAAATCCAGATCATCAAAATCAAAACTGAAATCTGTTACGTCAGAAATTGCTTTTAATCTTGCAGATTCTGCTTTTCCGGTTTCATCATAATTGAAAATAATGTAAGCATCCGCATCATAGCTTCTGTCGTCCCATTTAATGATGAAAGAATTGTTGGAATAGGGAAGCAGCTCCCCTTTTAATCTTGGAGAATTTTTACATGAAATTCTGTAGGTATTTCCCTGCTGTGCAATTTCTACATCACCGAACCAAATATCATTGTATGTTCCCGTAAACTGTTCTGCTTTTGGCTGTAAAGATTTTTCTTTTTTAAAGGCTTCAGATTTTGCAAAAGCATCTTTCTTCTGCTTGTCAAATTCAGCTTCCGTTTTAGACATTCTGTCGCCGTATGTTTTCAGCCAGTTTCTATCTGCTAATCCAAGGTAAGAATCTTTCACCGTATTCGTAATGGTGTTGAAAGCTGCCCCTGACTGTTGGTTTGTTAATACCACAATTCCCAGCTTCATATCCGGAATTAAAGTAAACTGTGTAACCGTTCCGATTAATCCTCCTGTATGCTGTACTTGTTTATGCCCTTTAACATCACTTAAGAACCATCCTAAACCATATCCGTAAAAACTTGTATCATAAGGATTTTTTGCTGCTACTCTGTCCGGAATCTGCAAACTCCAAAGCTGTTGTACATTTTTATCAGAAACTAATTTTTTACCGTCTTTCGTGGTGAAGTTATTCAACAGGCATTCTGCCCAGGTCGTCATATCTTTAATATTACTCATGATTCCTCCTGCTGCATTTCCCGTCTCGTTCCAGTCATGAGGAACAGCAATAGCTTTTCCGTCTACCGGAGCGTGCGCATCAATTTTATTGGCTGTAGCTTTTGCTCTGTTGTAGCTTCCGAAACTTGAAGTCATCCCTACAGGTTTCATGATTCTCTGTTCAATAAATTCTGCCCAGCTTAATCCGGAAACTCTGTGAATCACTTCTCCGGCTACAATAAACATAATGTTGTTATAATCTAATTTTGTTCTGAAAGGGTTTTCCGGTTTCAGATATCTTACATTATGAACAATATCATTAACGGTTAAACTTCCTCCTTCCGGAAAAAACATAAGATCTCCCTGTCCAAGTCCTAATCCGGCTCTGTGCGTGATAAGATCTTTGATCGTTACATTTTGAGAAACATAAGGATCATACATTTGGAATTCAGGAATATATTTTGAAACTTTATCATCCCAGTTCAGCTTTCCTTCATCTGCTAAGATGGCTAATGCTGTACATGTAAAACCTTTAGAATTAGAAGCAATACCTACTAATGTGTTATCATCCATAGGCTGTTTTGTGGTAAGAGAACGTACTCCAAAACCTTTAGAATAGATCATTTTCCCATCTTTTACAATCCCTACCGACATTCCAGGTACATCAAAAGTTTTCAGGGTATTCCGGATCAGTTCATCCAGCTTTTTTTCTTCAACCTGCGCATTGGCCAATCCTACGGTCAAAAGAAAAATGAAAAAAGAAAGTTTCTGTTTCATTGTTTATTTTAATTTTCTCAAATTTACTAAATATTAAGCGATGCTCATTTTAGCCTTGTTAAAACTTTACAATAAATCAGTTGTATTCATGAAAAAGCCTATTTGTATCTGTATTTTCTCTTTTTTTGCTATCATTGGTATCAAAGCACAGGACAGAACTGCCAGTCCTTTACTCTTACAAACCTGGAACCTCAGTAAAATGGACACCTATATTTATACCTACGAGAAACAGGATGGATTTGAAGCAAGAAGAGAAGGAATCAGATTTCAGAAAAACGGAAAAATAACGGGGAACCTCATTAAATCTACCTTAAGATATGATGCTTTAGAAGAGCCTGTTACTAAAAAAGGTGAAAAACCAGATCGTTACATCGGGAGCTGGAAAAAAGCTTCAGATTCTACAGTGACTTTAGTTTTTCCTTACAATACCAATATGACGGGTACTTTTGTTATTTCAAAACTTACGGACAATCAATTGAAATTAAAGAAGGTTTTCAGTGCAGATATTGAAAAGAAAATGGATTCTATAAGGAAAACAAGGAATATTACAGATTAAGATCTCCCATGAATTGATGAGAGCTTCCTTATATTTGCAATCTTAAAAATAATAGTAAAAATGGCAATAAACAGATTATTAGCTTTCTTCTTACTGATGATAAGCTGTAATTTATACTTTTCTCAGGATGTCAGCATCAAAGATGATAAAGTTTTACTGGATGGAAAACAGATCCTGAAAGCTGAAAAAATCAATGTAGCACAGTATTCTTTCTTCTCTATGAAAGACGATGAAGAAATTCTTCTTTACCGATATATGGATAATGAAACTCCAAGATATGTGAGTGATGATTATTTCATTCTGAATTTTCTCACAGAAAAAACAAAAGTAGAATCTACTGATCTTGGCAAAATCTCCAATTTCATGAATTCCAAAAAAGGAATGGAAAAGCTGGTAAAATGGCTTTTGAAAGAAAGAGTCATCAATCATGACGGTGAGCTGAATCCGGAACGTTTAGCCATATTCAAAGATAAATACCACGAAAATATTACTGAAAGAGCCCTTAGATAATGACAAAAGTTCTTCTTCTTTCTGACTCTCATTCCTATATAGATGACAGAATTCTGGGATATGCTTCCCAGGCCGATGAAGTGTGGCATTGTGGAGATTTCGGAAGTCTGGATGTGATTGAACAGCTGGAAAAAATAAAACCTTTAAAAGGAGTTTACGGAAACATTGATAATGCTAAAATTCAATCCGAATTTCCTGAAGTAAACCGTTTCTTTTGTGAAAAGCTGGAAGTTCTGATGATCCACATCGGAGGGTATCCCGGAAAATATACCCCACTCACGAAAAAAGAAATTGCAGAAAAAGCTCCGAAATTGTTTATTTCAGGGCACTCTCATATTTTGAAAGCCATGTATGACGAGAAAAACAGCCTCCTTCATCTGAATCCTGGTGCCTGCGGAAAACAGGGGTGGCATAAAGTGAGAACCATGATGCGCTTTGTAGTAGATGGCGAGGAAATCAAAGATCTGGAAGTGATTGAACTGGGACCGAGAGTTTGATGAGTGAGAGGGTGTCTGAGTTGGAGGGTTGGAGAATTTGAGGGCCGGAGAGTAAAGGAGTTTGCCTTCTATACAATTTACTTTTTACCTTTGCACCAATAATGGGTTCAGGCAATTCTTAAAAAAATATGAAGATCGGCGATAAGGTTTCGGTAGTAGATGAAGATTTAAGCGGAGTAATTACTTCCGTGAAGGGAAATATTGTTGTTTTTAAAGATGAATATGGTTTTACTCATCAATATCCTAAAGAAAAACTGGTTCCTAAAAATGCTGATCTCTATGAAAATATGAGAGTGGTAAGAAAAGCAGAGCCTCAAAAAATCATTTCTAAGAAACATCAGAAAAATCATTTGGTTTTAGACCTGCATTTTCATAATTTGGTAAAGAATCCCAATGACTATGACAGCTTTGAAAGATTGTTTATTCAAAAGGAAAAACTGATTGAAGTGATTGAGTTTTGCAGAAGAAACAATCTGAAGAGACTGGAAATTGTTCACGGCATTGGTGACGGCACTTTGCAGAGGATGGTTCGGGATGTTTTGGAAAGCCAGATTAATATTGATTTTTATAATAAGGAAATACTTCACCATCAATCGGGTGCGGTAATGGTAGAATTTCACTAAATTTGCAGGAATTGAAATATGAACGTACTTAATTTACTTTTTACCAAAGACGGATTAATCTATCAGATTGTTAAAAACAAAAACATTCTGGAGGAAAAGTCTTATTTCGTGACTGAAGAAACGCCAGCCAATCTTATTGAGCAGCAGCTGGATGAAGTTCTTATTAAGCAGCGCTATGAAGAGATCCAGGTGATTTCCGCATTCAATCATTTCACCCTGATGCCGGAAGGTTTTTCTGAGCATGAGGCAGGATTTGATCTGATTGCCTTCAATGCTCCTGCCGACAGAGAACGTGAAGAGCTGATGCTTTCTATCAATAAAAAATTCAATATTCAGTTTTATTACACTTTCCCGAAAAACTATTACAAGAAAATAAAAGAGCTGGCAATTCCGGTTCATTTTAATTTTTCAGGAGAAAAGTTTTTAAGTTCCATCAATAATAAAACTACCAAAGAAATTCACATCAATCTTTATCATAACCAGTGTGAATTTTTTGCAATCGATAATAAAAAAATCATTCTTTATAATAATCTGGATGTCAATTCTGAAGTAGATTTTCTTTATTTCATCATGTTTACTTTAAGCAAGATCGGTTTTGGAATCAATGAAACCAGCTTTTATGCTTATGGAGAAACTACGGAAAATGAGACTTTCATTTCCGAACTTCAGAAATTTGTTAAAAACCTGAAAATTGTTTTTGACAATATTCCAAATAAGAATTTTATACTTAACTAGGTTGCAGGCTGCGGGTAACTGGAATTAGAATCCAAACTTAATCACCTGCTACCTATAATCTACCACCTAAACCTTAACAAAAATATGTTCAGAATCATATCAGGCAAATGGAAAGCCAAAAAAATTGCCGCTCCTAAAAACTTTGAAGTAAGACCTACCACCGATTTTGCGAAGGAGGCTTTATTCAGCATTCTGGAAAACAAATACGACATGCAGTCCATCTCCGTGCTTGATCTTTTTGCCGGAATTGGATCTATTACCCTTGAATTTGCTTCCAGAGGATGCCAGAATATTACTTCTGTGGAATTGAACCCAAAGCATACGGCATTTATCAATTCTACAGCAGCGGAACTTGACATGGCATTTCAGATCAATATGCAGAGAGGTGATGTATTTGACTGGCTAAAAAAATTCAGAAATAAAAAATCATTTGAGATTGTTTTCTCTGATGCTCCTTTTGAAATGGAAGAGAAAAAGTATCATGAACTGATTTCTCTGGTTTTAAACAATAAGTACCTGAAAGAAAACGGAGTTCTTATTGTAGAGCATCAAAGCCGTATGAAGCTGGATCATCCCAATTTAATAGATACCCGAAAATACGGAAACGTAAGTTTCAGTTTTTTTGAACCGAATAAAGAAGATAATCAGGAACTTTAATTCCTGATTATTTTTTTTGATATGACCGGAGATTCTTCGCCCCATTTTGTTATCGCTTCCAAAACAGGTAATAAAGTTCTTCCAAAGTCTGTTAATTCATATTCTACCACTAAAGGAGGTTTTTCCGTAAAAACTTTTCTGTCCACAACTCCATCTTCTTCCAATTGTTTTAACTGTAAACTCAATGTTCTTTCCGTAATCGTTGGAATGGACTTTCTAATCTCATTATAACGTTTAGCTCCACCAATAAGATGGTGCAAAATTACCGCTTTCCATTTCCCTCCAATGAACTTCATGGTAACACTGGTACAGCAGGGATAGGATTTATTATCTATTGTATACATTTTTATACTATCATTTTTTACCGTTATTGCAAAGTTAGTAAACTTAAATTACTTTTGTAACTATAAAAATGATAGTATAAAATTATGAACTTTTTAGACAAAATGAAAAACAGGTATACTGTAAAAAAGTATAACCCACAGGGAAAAATCAGTGAAGAACAAATTGCAACGCTTCAGGAGATTTTAAATTTAAGCCCCTCATCCATTAATAGCCAGCCGTGGAATTTTATTTTCGTGAATGATCCTGAACTGAAGAAACAATTGGGTGACAAGTCTTATTTTAATAAAGAAAAAGTGGTAGACAGCAGTCATGTTATTGTTTTTCAGGTGATCAAAAACGTCGAAAATTTTGAAAAACAAATTGAAGAAAACCTTCCGGAAGGTTCTGTTAATTATTACCGAACGATGGTAAAACCTAAAGGAGAAGAGGCTATAAAATCGTGGCTTGGGCATCAGGTATACTTATCTTTAGGGGTTCTTTTGTCTGCCTGTGCAGCAATGGGAATAGATTCTACTCCAATGGAGGGTATTGAACCTGAAGAATATGACACTATTTTGAAGAATGAAAAATATGAGACGTTATTTGCCGTAGCTATTGGGGAAAGAGATAAAGCAGATGCTAATCAGCCTCAATTCAATCCGAAGAAAAGGCTGAATGCTGAAAAAGTAATTGTAGAAGCGTAATTTAGCACGAATCTCACCAATTATTTCACAAAGATGACTAGTCCTAAATAATCGTTACAGATTAATAAGATAAAAATACTAATATTTATGATATAGTTGTAGGGCTATCCTTACAACTATATTTGTTTTTATAGGTTCTTATTTTTACACTATTCTGTTTGTGCATTTGTTCAGGTGTTTTCATATAACACGACCAATGTGGTCTTTTAGTATTATAAATTGTGATGGCATCTTCTACTAATAGCTTCATTGTTTGTATATTAACATGATAGTCTTCCAATAGAAACTCTTGTTTAAGTATCCCATTTACCCTTTCTGCAATTGCATTTGCATAAGGATCGTAACTCTCGGTCATTGAAGGACTAATGTTTTTCTTTTTCAGTATTTTCTGATAATCCATACTACAATACTGAAAACCCCTGTCAGAATGATGAATTAAGCTTTCCTTATACATTCTCTGCTTTATAGCCATATTCAATGCACTAAGAGCCCCCTGAGCTGCCAGACTATTAGAAACATCATATCCCATTATCTTTTTAGAATAAGCATCAGTGACCAAAGACAGATAACAATTACGGTCTCTACCCCCAATATAAGTGATATCCGAAACCCATACCTGTTCAGGGTGTTCCAGCAGCATGTCTTCTATCAGATTTTTATGTTTTCTGAATCGATGATGGGAATCAGTGGTTATCCAGTAGTTTCTTTTAGGCTTTATAAGCATATCATTAGCTTTCAATATACGGAAAAGCTTATCTCTGCCTACATGTAAGGACTGTAACGAGGGTTCCAGCATATGATAGAGCTTTCTTGTGCCCAGACGAGGCATCACCACCCGTAAGCTATTGACAAGCTGAATCACCTGATCAGCTTTGGCTCTTTTGCTTTCTGTAATCCAGAAGCTTCGATAATAGCGCTGTCGGCTAATCCCGACCAATCCGCAAAGATAGCTTATCGCTTTTTTGTTTTCTTTGCTGATATATTGGATTGATCGGGAGAGAAGTTTTTTCTTACCTGAATCAGGTATTCTTCTTCGGCTAAATCAATCAGCTTATCCAGAATAGAAGCTTTATCTTCAGATTTTACTAAGCGGTTCTCTAAGAATCGATTCTGGTGCTCCAAACGTTTTAGCTTCTCTTCAAGTTCTCTGATTTTTTGTTCCGGGGTTTGCATAGCTTTACTTTGTGAACGGTTATCCAGATCAAAGTTACCATATTTTCTACGCCATTCGGTAATAGTACCATGTCCCTGGATACCATATTTGCGCATTGCTGCCCGATTTCCAATCGAACCACTTTCTACTTCACCCACTACGGCTAGTTTAAAGGATAAACTGTAATCTTTTTGACTACGCTTTACATACTGATTATTAAATTGTTCCATAACATTACTTTTTTAGTTGTAACGATATGTTAGGACGAGACAAGAACACAAATAAAAAAGTCTGCCTCATCTTGAAGCAGACTTTTTTATTTATAGTACTTTCAATTCTAAATCAATTGTTTTTCCGAAGAATTTCTTAGAAATTTTCTCAAAGTTCTTGGTAATATCCGAAAGATAGAAATGATAATTGGGTTTTGAGTTATGATCATTTAAGAGATTGTACTTATCCAGAATGATCTTCAGATGATTGGCTACAATATTCGGAGAGTCTATCACACGGACTCTGTTTCCGTAATACTGTTTGATTTCATCTATTAAAAGTGGATAATGGGTACAGCCCAAAATCAATGTTTCAATATTTTTTAATTTATTATTACTTAAATAATTATAAATAATAGCGTGCGTGATCGGATGATTTTTAAAACCTTCTTCAATAGCAGGAACCAATAATGGTGTAGCCAGTTCGTCTACTTTGATCCATTTATTATGCTTTCGGATGCTCTTTTTATACAATCCTGAATTCACAGTTGCTTTGGTGGCAATCACTCCTACATTAGTATGGATTTCATAAGATACCTTTTCAGCAACAGGATTAATAACGTCTATGACCGGAACTTTTCCTGCAACTGACTGCATCACTTCATTCAATGCGTTAGCTGTTGCCGTATTACAGGCAATTACAATCGCTTTACAATTCTGTTCCAGCAGAAAATTAGTGATTTTTGTAGAATATTCAATAATTGCTTCCTTGGATTTTTCTCCGTATGGAAGGTGTTTGGTATCTCCAAAGTAGATCAGATCTTCGTTAGGAAGAAGTCTTTTGATTTCTTTGGCAACGGTAAGACCTCCTACCCCGCTGTCGAAAATTCCGATAGGCTGGCTTGGTGAAAGATGTGAATAATCTTGTTTTTTCGTTTTCAAATGAGTTGAAATTTTATACAAAAATAGTGAAATTGTTGGATGCTGGATGCCGGATGCCGGAAGTTTTTCACAAACAACTCTTCCTGCTTCCCACTCCTGACTTCCAATCTAAATAATAAACAAATCCGAGGCAATTCCGTCTGCCATAAACCAATGTTTCTCCGGGATTTTCAAATGATCATTTTCAATCATTAAAATACCTTCTTCAATTTTGGGCTTGATTTCTCTCTGAAAATGCGCTAACATTCTCTCTGAAAATTTACTTTGTAAGCTTTCCAGGTCTACCCCCCAAATGGTACGCAGGCCAATCATAATCATTTCATTAAACTGATCTTCCCGGGAAAGAATTTCTTCCTCTTTGGCTAATAATTTATCATTAAGCTTTTTAATGTACTGCTGATTATTGGCTACGTTCCAGCTTCTGACATCAAATCCGTTATAAGAATGCGCAGAAGGCCCTATTCCTAAATATTCCTGGTATTTCCAATACGCGGAATTGTGGCGTGAGTAGAAACCAGGTTTTGCAAAATTGGAAACTTCATAATGTTCAAAACCATTATCTTTTAAAAAGTCTGACAGGTAATAGAATTCTTTGTTTTGCTCTTCTTCTTTAGGGCTCTTTACTTTTCCTTTTGATATCCAGTTTTCCAAAGCTGTTTTGGGTTCTACCGTCAATGCATAAGACGAAATATGAGGAACTTCCAGAGCGATGGTCTTATTAAGGTTTTCTTTCCAGATCTCAAGATTGGATGTTGGTGAACCATAAATCAGATCAATACTCAGGTTTTCAAAGCCGAAATCCTGAGCGCGTTTGATAGAACTTTCTGCCTCGGAAGCACTGTGAGCTCTGTTCATGAGCTTCAAATCTTTTTCAAAAAAACTCTGGGTACCAATAGACAGTCTGTTTACGGGTGTTCCGGCCAGCTGTTTTAGGAAATTTTTATCAAGATCATCGGGATTGGCTTCCAGCGTGATTTCAATATCTTTTTCAAAACTGAAATACTTTAAAACTTCATCTATTAAAGAATTGATTTCGTCTACAGAAAGTATAGAAGGTGTTCCGCCTCCAAAATAAAGAGATTTCAGATTTTTGTTCTGCAATTCATCTTTTCTGAGTAGTATTTCAGTTTTCATCGCACGAAGCATTTCATCCTTGAAATTCAGAGATGTTGAAAAGTGAAAGTTACAGTAACTGCATTTTTGTTTACAGAACGGAATGTGAATATATATCATAAAAAAAGCCCTGAAAAATTTCAGAGCTCAAATTTATTTAAATTAAATTAATTAATATCTAAATCCTCTAGCATTAATGAAGTTGTCAAAGTTATATCCCAGACCAATCATGAAGCTATTTCCACCATAACTTTGGATATCAGATATTCCAAGGTTATAAGTAGCTCCGATCATGAATTTGTTGAATCTTACTTTTACAATTGGAGAGATGCTCAGGTTCTGGTTATCAAATCTGTTTTGAACCGTTCTGTAGCTTACCCCGAAAGAGAATGCGTTAATATCATTAGAGAAAGTCGCCATCAGGTTCCAGTCGATCATTCTCGTTGAGTTTGTATTAAGGTTGATCAATGCTGATGGTGCAATAGTAATATTATCAGCAATGTTCCAGTTATATCCTAAGTTTAAGAAGAATTTAATTGGAGAAGGTTCGTAGTTGTTTACGATAGATGCATCATTACTTAATGCAATATCATTTACGGAAACACCCCCGAATAGACCTCTATAAGTAGCAGCCAAACCGAAGTTGGCATACACCATGAAGATGTTACTTTCTTCACCTCTCAATAACGGGTCACCTCCTTCTTCAGTATTAATTTTAGAATAATCAAAGTTCATGTTATAGAAGTTAACACTAGTACCGAAAGAGAACTGGTCTTTTCTGTCTCCTTCACTACTTAGAGGAATAAAATATGAAGCACCAGCTGTAATTCCCCCTGCAGAAATAGGTCCGTTGCTATCTCTAAACACGGAAATACCAGCACCTACTCTATCAAAGATATTCGCATTAATCCCGATTGACTGTACATTCGGAGAATTGTTGAACTTTGAAAATTGTTGTTGATAATTGGCGTTGAGCTGTACGTAATCTGTTTTTCCGTATTGAGCTGGGTTGAACAGGAACTCACCATCCAAAAGATATTGCTGATAGTATGGTAGTGATTCTTGTGCTTTGTATGCATTTGACAAAAGAGCTAAACATACGATAGCATATAGTTTTCTCATAACAAATCTTGATTTCAATTCAACAAATATAAAAAAATTCTCAATATATTTTTAGTTTTCTAAATAATTTCTCCATTTTTTTACAGCATCCGCCATATCTTTGGGCATTGGGCTCTCAAAATATAATTCCTTTTTTGTGGTCGGGTGTATAAATCCGAGGGTATGGGCATGAAGTGCATGTCTTGGCAAAATCTCGAAAACATTTTTTATAAATTGCTTGTATTTCGGAAGATTCACCCCTCTTAAAGGCGTATGACCTTCATATCTTTCATCATTAAACAAAGTATGCCCGATATGTCTGAAATGTGCCCTGATCTGATGTGTTCTTCCGGTCTCAAGTTTACATTCCACCCAGGTCATATATTTGAATCTCTCAAGGACTTTATAGTGTGTCACAGCGTGTTTCCCCTGGCTTCCGTCTTCATAAACAGACATCTGCATTCTGTTTTTAGGGTGCCTTCCGATATGGCCTCTTATGGTACCTTCATCTTCCTGCATATTTCCCCAAACAAAAGCCCAGTACAATCTTTTGGTAGTACGGTTAAAGAATTGTTTTGCCAGGAAGCTCAGTGCATATTCATTCTTGGCGATAACCAAGAGCCCTGAAGTATCTTTATCAATCCTGTGAACAAGTCCTACCCTGTCAAGATCAGACTTCTCGCCATTCTTTTCAAAATGAAAAGCCAGTGCATTCACCAATGTTCCGTCCCAGTTCCCGAATCCCGGGTGCACTACCATTCCGGCTTCTTTATCCACCACTACAAGATCATCATCTTCATAAATGATGTTTACAGGAATATCCTGAGGAATAATGACGTTCTCTCTCGGAGGATGGGTAAGCAGTACAGAGATCTGGTCTCCCGGCTTTACACGATAGTTCTGCTTCACCGCAGTTCCGTTCACTATAACGTTTCCGGCTCTGCAGGTCTGTGAAATTTTATTTCTTGAAGAATTCTGTCTGTATATCAAGAGGAACTTATCAATCCTTAATGGTTCCTGTTTGCTGTCCACAGTGATATTAAGATGTTCATACAATCCTTTATTTTCCTCGTCAATATCGATGTTTTCAATACTGTTGGAATCTAATAATTCTTCATCTAAAAAATCTTCGTTATCTTCTGACATTGTTTTATATTTTTTACACAAAAGGCTTCAACATTTTATAGTTGAAGCCTGTATTTTTGATATTAATCTGATCTTATTCTACGACTACTTTCTTAGCTTTCGGCTTTTGAGCGGGCTGTTGAGTAGTAGTGGATGCAGCCGGTTTGGCTGTATTTCCTGTAGCAGGATTAGTAGAAGTTTTAGGCTTCTCTGATCCCTGACCTGCAGGTTTAGAAGTTACAGTCTGCGTCTTAGGAGTCTCAGTTTTCGGAACTTCTGGTTTTGGAGTTTCTCTTCTAGGGGCAGGAGCCGATACTGGCGGAGCTTCGTAGTTTGGCTCAGTATGTACTTCTTCATAACGTACCGGAGGAAGTGAAGTATCCACTTTCATTCTGTAGATAGAATTCAGCTGTTCAATTTTACCTCTCAGCTCTGCCGGAGTTTTCTTACTTGCCCAAAGGTCTATTTGCATTCCCTGATCACGAACATCTCCGGAAGCAGGATCCTGATAATAAATAATATCAGATTCATCTTTACTTCCATCCTCATGCTCTACCAAACCTACTTCAAACATACTTTTGGTAATTACGGCTCTTGCCTCTTTTACCGTAAGTCCTACTACATTAGGAATAGAAATATTTCTCATAGGTCCGGAACCTACTACTACATCAATAATAGAGAATCTAGGTAAACGGGTTCCAGGGTTTACGGCATTTCCTTTATATAATATTCTTAAAAGAGCATCTTTCTGAATACTTGGTTCATAGATGGTATCTCCAATTTTAAGACCTACCTGGTCCAATCTCTGGAATGCAAGTCCTGAATATTTATTAATAACATTCGGAACAGCAATAGGTGCCCATGTTCTCGGATTTACTTTAAGGGTTACTGTTCTTCCGTCCTTTACACGGGAACCTGGTGCAGGATATACCATCAGCACCTGGAAAGGTCTGTATTTCGGATCGTAATTGGCACTGTCTACTTCATATTCAAGCCCTGTATCATCTAATATTTTTACGGCATCATGTACCGATTTATTTACAATATTGGGAACAGGAATTTCCTGACCGTGGTTAGTATGGTACTCCAACCATCGAAATGTAAGCCACACAAGCCCTACGAAAATACCGATGGCTACTACTAAATTCAGTAAAACTTTCCAATTGAAAAGTGATTTAAGCATACTTAAAAATACTTTAATTATAACCGCAAATATAGCTAATAATTTTAGAATGGACTTTTTATTTAACACAATTCATTTTTGATTTTAAAATTTGCCGATTTCCCATATTGCATTACATAAAATGATTAAATTTGCCTTAATTGATACTATATGGTTATGAATAAAAAAAGTGTTGCCGTAGTAATGGGAGGCTATTCTGATGAATATGTGGTTTCTTTAAAAAGCGGACAATTAATTTATGATTCTCTGGACAGAAATCTCTATGATGTATATAAAGTTGTAGTCCTTAAAGATGAATGGTATTTTTTAGGTGAAAATGATAAAAAATATGCCATCAACAGAGGAGATTTTTCTGTAACATTAGATAATGGGGAAACCTTAAAGTTTGATGCCTGTTTCAATATCATCCACGGAACTCCGGGAGAAAATGGAATTCTTCAGGCTTACTGGGATGCAATTGGTCAAAAATACACAGGTTGTGATTTTTATCAGAGTGCTCTTACTTTCAATAAAAAAGATACGCTTGCTGTATTATCAAAATATGGAATTCCTTCGGCTAAAAGCATTTATTTAAGAAAAGGGGAAGACATAAATGTGGATGAGATTGTATCTGAGCTTAACCTTCCTTTGTTTGTAAAGCCCAATCAATCCGGATCCTCCCTGGGAATTTCCAAAGTAAAAGATAAATCTGAACTGATTGCCGCTACTGAAATTGCATTCAAAGAAGATGATGAAATTTTGATTGAAAGTTTTCTGGACGGTATGGAAGTTTCTGTAGGGGTTATAGATTTTAAAGGGGAAACCATCGTATTAGGAATTACAGAAATAGTCCCTACCAATGAGTTTTTTGATTATGAAGCCAAATATGAAGGAGCTTCTGAGGAAATTACACCCGCAAGAATTGACAAAGAAACCACAAAAAGAGTGGAAGAAATCGCCAAGAGAGCTTACAATTCATTAGGAATGAGTGGTTTTTCAAGAAGTGAATTTATCCTGATGAACGGAATTCCTTATATGCTTGAAATGAATACCAATCCGGGATTCTCTCCTGCAAGTATTCTTCCTCAGCAGGCAAGACATTATGGAATTTCCATTATGGATCTTTGTGGAAATGAAGTAGAAAAAGCACTTAATAAGTAAATATAGAAGTTAGAGGTTAGAAGTTATATATAAAATAAATCTACAGCTTTTAACGGATAATTTACCATTCAACATCATAACTCGTACAACATGAAAATTGCTGTTTTCCCGGGATCTTTTGACCCCATTACACTAGGACATTACGACATTATAGAAAGAGCGGCTCCGCTGTTTGATAAATTAATCATCGCTATCGGGCAGAATTCTCAAAAGAAATATATGTTTCCTCTTGAAAAAAGGATGGAATTCATTCAAAATTCAGTGGCAGAATTCCCCAATGTAGAAGTAGACTCATTTGAAGGTCTAACAGTAGATTACTGCTTTGAAAAAAATGCTCAGTACATCATCAGAGGATTGAGAAACCCTGCCGATTTTGAATTCGAAAAAGCGATTGCCCATACCAACAGAACATTAGCTCACAAAAAACTGGAAACCGTATTCTTATTAACTTCTTCTGGAAAATCTTTCATCAGCAGCAGCATAGTAAGAGAAGTTATCAATCACGGAGGCGAATACGAACTGATGGTTCCGGACTCCGTAAGAGTGGAAAGATAGATATAAGCAATGAGCAATAAGTAATGAATAATTTTGATAGGATAGATTTTAATCAAATTTTCCGGGAACGAACCAAAAGTTTTTCTATTGCTATCATTAGAGCACTTTCTTTATTACCTTATTCTGATGATATTTCAATAATAAGAAAACAGATTATCAGATCTGCAACTTCTGTGGCTGCCAATTACAGGGCAGTATCCAGAGCAAGATCAGAGAAAGAGAAATTTGCTAAAATGTGCATCGTAGTTGAGGAAATTGATGAAACCCAACTTTGGCTTGAAATTATTGAAGAATTAGAATATATAAATCCGGAAAAAATTTTACATTTAAAGACAGAATGTGAAGAACTTGTAAAGGTTATGACCACATATAACTTTAAATTATCTCAAATTTAAATGGCATAATTTTTATTACTCATTGCTCATTACTTATCATTCATAATATATGCACGAACAGTTCAATTTTGCAATAGAAGTCCTGGGGACCATTGCCTTTTCCATGTCCGGAAGTTTTGCAGCCATGCAGAAACGGCTTGATCCGTTTGGGGTACTGATTATTGCATTTGTAACTTCTGTAGGTGGAGGAACGGTAAGAGACCTGTTGCTGGATATTCCCGTATTCTGGATGCATGATCTTCTGATGTGTGCCCTGATTCTGGCAACCAGTATTTTTTCCATGGTATTTAAATCTCTGGAGAAAAACTTTAAGGTAACCTTATTTATCTTCGACAGCTTCGGGCTTGGATTGTTCACGATAATTGGTGTACAGAAAGGGCTAAATGCAGGAATTCATCCTATGATCTGTATTGCATTAGGTACTATAACCGGTTGTTTTGGCGGTATTATCCGGGATATCCTGCTCAACAGAATTCCATTGATCTTCAGAAAGGAAATTTATGCTACAGCATGTATATTGGGAGGTTCAGCATTTTTGTTGATGACCAGATATACTACGCTTTCTTATACTTTTATTCAGATCTTTACTATTTTACTGATCGTTGCGATCCGAACATTCGCTGTAAAATACCACTGGCAGATGCCAAAGTTTTATGGGTATGATCAGAATTCGGAAATGTAAAGGAATATTTGATCCAAAAGATATTTTTCTTAAACTCGATTCACATCAATAATAAAAAACAAAAAGTCCTGAAGAATCAGGACTTTTATATTGTATGCTATGTTGTTTAGAAGAATTTTCCTCTGTTTCTCATATTAGGATTGTGCATATGCTTCTGCATGGTCGGCATCTTCAGCTGATCTTTCATCATTTTTATCTGGTCTGTCATCATTCCAGCACTGTCAAGTCTTTTTGCTTCTTCAAGCAGCTTCTGTCCTTCCTGTTTTCTTCCTTTAGAAATAGCGGCTGCTGCAAGATTTAAAGTAGCCATTGCTCTGTCATGTTTCATATTCAGACCATATTCTAACGCTTTCTTCATGAAAGGTTCTACTTTTGCAGGGTGATCCTGAGCTTGCGTCAATCCTGATAAATAATGGAAATATCCATATTGAGTTTTATGAAGCTGTGCTTTATAATCTGTTATTTTTGATAACCATTCTCCGGCTTTTTCCATATTTTGTTTTCTCAATTGCCAGAATGCCAATAGAATATACTCATTTTTAAAGAATAATAAGATTGGGAATGCAGCCAAAAGAAAAATAACAATACCCCATCCCAGATTTCTTGTGAAAATCATCATATAAAGTCCTAACAGGATAAGAACTGCTGCTATTGCAATTTTTATGTATTTGTTCATTATTAAATTTTAGAAGTGCAAAGATAATAAATTTAGAGCTTAAAGTTCAAAAAGTCAATTGTGAATGGTCAATTCGCTACGCTTGTTAATTTTTGTACCTGTGAGAAATTCACGATTCACTTTGCGAAGCAAAAATTCACTATTGACAATTATGCTTCTTTTTTAATTCTTTCAAACGTCTGAAAAAAGAAATCATATTCATTTTTTTCATCTTTTTCATGAAAGATTTCGGTTGTTTTTTTCCAGATTTTCGGATCTATTTTCGGAAAGAAGGTATCTGCCTGAAGATCTGCTTTCACTAAAGTAACTTCAAGCTTGTCTACCACATCCATAGTCTGCTCATAGATATTTCCGCCACCAATGACGAAAACTTCTTCATCAATTTTTTTAGCAAATTTCAATGCTTCTTTGATGCTTCCTACAATAAGGATTCCTTCCTCAAACCAGTCTTTCTTTCTTGATACAACAATATTGGTACGGTTAAGAAGAGGCTTTCCAATACTTTCGTAGGTTTTTCTTCCCATAATAATCGGATGTCCTGAAGTAATATCTTTAAAATGTTTCAAATCTTTGGGAAGATGCCAAAGCAACTGATTTTCAAAACCAATTTCATTTTTCTCTCCCATTGCCACCACTATTGTTGTCATTCAAATAATTTTTTACAAAATTAGCACATAATTTGTATATTTGGTTAGCACAAAAAATTTAAAAAAAATAAACTATGAAAAATAAAGGATGTTTGGGTGCCGGAACTATTGGTATTGCCCTCCTTATCATTGTGGCTGTTCTATTCTTTTGGGGAAAAAGCGGATATAACAGCTTTGTAAACAAAGAACAGACTGTGAACGCAAAATGGTCTAATGTAGAGACTGTATATCAGAAAAGAGCCAACCTTATTCCTAACCTGGAAAGAACGGTAAAATCGTATTCAAAATTTGAACAGGAAACTTTAACAAAGGTTGTAGAAGCGCGTTCAAAAGCTACTTCTATCAACATTGACCCTACGAATATGACTGAAGCAGATATGGCTAAATTCCAGGCTGCGCAAGGAGAATTATCGGGATCATTAAGCAGATTGATGGCAGTTGTAGAATCTTATCCTAATTTAAAAGCAGATCAGCAGTATATCAACTTCCAGAGAGAATACACTGCTATTGAAAACAGTATCAGAACTGAAACTGTTTATTATAACGATGCTGCAAAGGATTACAACACTTCTATCAAGACTTTCCCGAATAATATTCTGGCGAATTTCACCAACTTTAAAGAAAAACCTTATTTCAAAGCTGAGGCAGGTGCTGAGAAAGCCCCTGAAGCATTCAAATAATAATGGGTAATTTCCTAACAAATCAACAGATCGCTTCCCTTGTGGAAGCGATTCAGTCTGCGGAAGATCATTCTACAGGAGAGATCAGGGTACATATTGATTCCAATACGGAAAACCGTGATGCGAAGACTGCATTTGACGTTTTCAAAAAACTCGATATGGATAAAACTGCTGACCGGAATGCTGTACTCTTCTATATCAATTTCGAACAGAAATATCTTACCATTATTGGAGATACCGGAATTCATGAAAAAGTAAAACAGTCTTACTGGGATCATCTTCACGATTATATAACCGCCGAGTTTGCCAAAGGAAATTATCATCAGGCATTGAAAAGTGCCATCCTGGAAACAGGCATTGAACTCAAAAAACATTTTCCTGTAGAAGGAGAAAATCCAAACCAACTTCCAAATGAAATTACGTTCTCTTAAAATAGTATTTTCATTTTTACTACTCTGCTTTTACACATTTGTATCAGCACAATACACCATTCCCGAAAAGCCGGCAGTGCTTTACCCTGTTTTTGATGAAGCAGGATTGCTCTCTCAGCAGGAAAAAGATGCGCTTAATAATAAGCTGATCAAGTTTGCAGATTCTACCTCAACAGAAATTGAAGTAGTGATCATTCGCTCTACCAAAGGAGAAGATGTCAACTTTCTGGCAACGATGTTTGGCGAAAAATGGAAAATCGGAAAAAAAGGAGTAGATAACGGAGTAGTTTTCCTTATTGCTACAGAAGACAGAACCATGTCTATCCAGCAGGGGCGAGCCGTAGAACAATATCTTACTGCTTCAGTAGCAGGACAGATCCTGGATTATATTGTCACTCCAAATTTCAAAAAAGGGCTTTGGTATGACGGAATCAACGGAGGAACCTCAGCAATTATGGAGGCTGTACAGGGCAAATTTAAACCTGAAGCCACTACAGCTCCTTCCGGTAATGGAAGTGCTTTTAAGGTGCTCATCATTGCCTTTATTATTTTCATCATAATTGCCATCCTTTTTGGTAACAGAGGCGGCGGACGAGGCGGAAACAATGATGACGATGATGATGTGATCATCACCAGAAGAGGACGCAGAAATTATCCTGGCGGTTTCTTCCCATTCCCGGGCAGCTTCGGAGGAGGCAGCTTTGGTGGAGGAAGTTCCGGCGGCGGTGGCGGCGGATTTGGAGGCTTCGGCGGTGGCGGAAGCTTTGGCGGCGGAGGCGCATCCGGAGGTTGGTAAATGAACAAGTCATTTTCAAAATTGATATAGAAATCAGATCATAACGATCTGATTTTTTTTATATAAAAAGCTAAAATAACCTCAATTCTTTAACTTTTATTAATGCTAAATTGATATTTAGATATTAAAAAATTAATAAAGTCCCACAAAAACCGTCTTTTATTCAATATTTTTTTCTTAAATTTACTGAAAACAGGATTATGAAGAAGACGCTGGTAGTATTTGCACACCCTTATCTGGAGCACTCCAATTCGAATGTAGAGCTCATCAATTTCTACGTTCGCCACCAGCATTATACCCTGAGAGATCTTTACGAAGAATATCCAGACTTTCATATTGCAGCTTTCCGGGAAAGAAAACGCCTTAAAAATTACGAACGTTTTGTTTTCCAGTTTCCTCTGATATGGTTTGGAATGCCACCTCTTCTCAGATTATGGATTGATGAAGTTTTCGACAGAGACTGGCTTAAAGAGGGTGAATATAATCCACTGGAAGGAAAAGAAGTCTATATTCTGATCACTACCGGCGGAAAAGAAAGATCTTTCAGCAAAACGGGCACTTATCAATACACCATAGAAGAGCTGATCAGTGGGCTGATTGTTTCTTTAAAAGTCTTCAAAGCAGATATCAGGCACATCAAAATTGTGTACGAAGCCAACAAGCTCTCAAAAAAAGAAATTATTTTACATAAAAAGGAATTTACAGAACTACTCAATCAATAGCATATGGAATCCAGCTTAGCGATGAACACATTAATCTTCCTGGGTGTAGCCATTATTATGGTTCCATTGGCAAGGAAATTAGGCTTGAGCTCTGTAATCGGTTATATTTTAGGAGGAATCATCATAGGTCCTTATGCACTTAAACTTACGGGAAACAATGTAAATGACATTATGCATGCCAGTGAGTTTGGAGTCATCATGCTTTTATTTCTGGTAGGTTTAGAACTGGAACCCCGGAAATTCTGGGAAATGCGGAAAAAGATAATGGGCTTGGGGCTTTCCCAGATGGCACTCACCATTTTATTGCTTTTTCTGGTATTCACAAGTGTTGGCTGGAGAGTAGACAAAGCCATTGCTATTGCAATGTGTTTTGCTTTATCTTCCACCGCCATTGTTCTGCAAACCTTACAGGAAAAGAATAACCTCAAAACAACGGCTGGGGAGGCATCCTTCTCTACCCTTTTATTTCAGGATATTTCGGTGATCCCTATTTTGGCCATACTTCCTATTGTTGCCAATTATAAAGCCAAACATCATGATAATGAAATTCAGATTCTGATTCAGAAACTCCCGGAATGGCTTCAGGCCGGAACGGTAATTTTCGGAGTTGTATTGCTTATTTTACTGGGCAGATATGTTTTTGTTCCTTTCCTTCGTTATGTTTCAAAATCGGGAATGACAGAGTTATTAACGGCTTCTTCCCTATTTTTGGTTATCGGTGTTTCTGAACTGATGGTTGTTATTGGCCTTTCTCCGGCATTGGGAGCTTTCCTTGCAGGAGTAATGCTTGCCAACAGTGAATTCCGCCACGAACTGGAAGCTCAGATTGATCCTTTCAAAGGACTGTTACTGGCTGTTTTCTTCGTGAGTGTGGGATCAACTATCAATTTTAATATTATCCAGAAAGATCCTTTATTTATCTTCAGTACTGTTTTTGCTGTGCTGGCTGTAAAATTTATTGTCTTATATGCTATTGGAAAGTTTTTCAGGATAGATACCCCCCAAAGTCTTTTCTATGCATTTGCCCTTTCCCAGGTGGGAGAATTTGCCTTTGTACTGCTCAATTATGCATCAGATCTATATCTTTTAGGTCCTGAAATGAATGCACAAATGATGGCGGTTACTGCTATTACAATGTGTATTACTCCTATTCTTTTGATCATCAATGATAAATTCATTACTCCGAAATTCATCAAAGAAATCCCTGAAGAAGAGCATGATTACAATATTCTTGACAGTGATGTTACTCAAAAGAAGATCATTATTGTAGGTTTTGGACACTTTGGAAGTACGGTGGGCCGTCTTTTAAAAGCCAATAAAATATCAGCTACTGTTTTGGATCGGGATTCTGACCGTGTGAAATTGCTTAGAAGCTATGGTTTTAAAGTATATTATGGTGACGCTACCAGAATTCCTATTTTAAGGGCTGCCGGAATTGAAGATGCTGAAATTTTGGTTTTGTGCCTGGATGATCCGGATGATAACAAATTCATTGCAGAACTAGTACGTGAACATTATCCTGAAGTGAAAATTTTTGTAAGAGCGAAAAACAGGATTGATGCTTATGATTATCTTAACAGCGGAGTCAATCATATTTACCGTGAAACATTAGGAACAGCGGTGGATATGGCCGTTGACGTACTTCATGAAACAGGAATGAGAAAATATGCAGCAAGACGTATGGGGCAAAGGTTTATGGCCATTGACAAAGCTTCCATCAGAAAGCTCGCCAAAATGAAGGAAAATGATGAAGATATTACTCTGTTTACTACAAAAGAAATCCTCCAGCGAGAGGAGGATTTATTAGCTTACGATAATCTTAATTTTGATAATAAAAATTGGGAGGGTTCCTCATCCGCTGATGAAGAAGATGAGGAAGAATCCCAGAATTAATTTATTGGATGTTTACACTTCCGCCGCTGCTTTCGTCTTTGCTTACATTCTTAAGCTCTCCTTTTTTAGAGATATCTACACTTCCACCTGATGAAGCACCTGCCTTCACACTGGAAACAGCGCTTATATGAATGCTTGCACCGCTGGAAGCATCTGCCTCTACATCATCTGCAATAACGCCTTTGGCTGAAACGCTGCTGCCTGAAGAAGCACTGATATCTGCCTTTTTCGCTTTTCCTGAAATATCAAGCGTAGACCCTGATGAAGATTCAACATCCAGGTTTACTGCCCATATTTTGCCATCAAAACTACTGCTGCTGCTAATGTTGATATCCATATCATTTGCTTCCAGATCTCCTGAAATACTTGCTGCGCTTGATACTTCAACATCTGTTTTTTCCTGTGTAAATTTATCTTTTACTATAATTCTCGCTGCTGAATCGGCAAGAAGCTTCTTAAAGTCTTTTGCGTAAATCTTAGCAGTCACTTTACTGATATTCATCACTCTGATCCCTGGTTTATAATGAATATGAAGTCTTCCGCCCTCATTATCCACCAAAATCTCATTGATGATATTTTGAGGAGCTGAGATTTCTACTTTTTCTGTTTCAGATTTTATGATTTCAGCTTCAATGGCCTGAGAAACCTGAATTTCATCAAAATCTCCGTTAAATTCTTTATGCTGTATAGGGCCGTTTTCTTTGTTTACTACTTTTTCTACCCAATTACTTCTGTCTCCGTCTCTATCTCTGTTTCTGTTCTCATGTTTATCATTACATGAGCCTAGTGCCACTAAGGCTGAAAAAATAAATAAAGTCCTTGTTTTCATGCTTATTTCTTTTGTAAATTATTTCAGTTGGTTTCTTTAATTAAATAACAACTAATTTATAAAAAATATTACATTACATTTAAAAATACTGCAATTGTCTGCAATATTGATTTTTCAGAATTACCTTTCCGGATGTAAGCTGCTTATCTTATTTATTTTAAAACAGTTCCATTACAGTTTCAATAAATACATCTCCCAAAATAGATTCTATGATACAAGTTTTTAATATCTTTATGGTTTAATAACAACTATATTTATGAAGAATATTTCATCGGTATTATTAATTTCTGCCTTGGCGTTCAATCAATCTTGTACTACAATGAAACAGACCGATATTCAACAGGAGCTTCCTGCACCTGATCCATCTTTATCTTCAAATCCGTTTATGAAGAAAAGTAAGCTTCAATACGAAGCTCCGGAGTTTGACAAAATCAAAAATGAGCACTTCAAACCTGCTTTCGACTTTGGTTTAAAACAGCATGAAGCTGAAATTGTAAAAATTGCCAACAATCCGGCAGCTCCTACTTTTGAAAATACCATCGTAGCACTGGAAAAAAGTGGTGAAGTACTGAGAAGAGCGCAAATTGTATTCTCTAACCTTACAAGCGCGAATACCAATCCTACGCTGCAGGCTTTAGATGAAGAATATGCTCCTATTTTTGCAGCACATTCTGATAAACTGTACCTGAATGAAAATCTTTATAAAAGAATACAGTCCATTAAAGAAGATGGTCTTGATTCTGAAAGCAAAAGACTTGTACAATATTATAAGCAGAATTTTGAAATTGCAGGAGCCAATCTTTCTGCAGCTGATAAAGAAAAGTTAAAGCAACTCAACCAGGAACTGGCTTCCCTTTCTACACAATATTCCAATAAATTATTGGAAGCAAGAAAACAGGGAGGTGTATTTTTCTCTGACGCAAAAGAACTTGACGGACTTTCTGCGGATGAAATTGCTGCAGCAGCTTCTGATGCTAAAACAGCAGGACAACCTGGGAAATATCTTCTGGCTTTACAAAATACCACACAACAACCTCTTCTTCAAAATTTAAAAAACAGAGCTACCAGAGAAAAGCTGTTCAAAGCTTCATGGACCAGAGCTGAAAAAGGCGATGCCAACGATACAAGATCTACAATTGAGCAATTGGCTAAATTAAGATTAAAGAAAGCTCAGATTTTAGGTAAGAAAAATTTTGCTGAATGGAAATTGCAGGATCAGATGGCAAAAACACCTGAAGCAGCGACTAAACTAATGAATCAGATTGCTACTCCTGCAGTGGAGACTGCAAGACGTGAAGCAAAAGATATCCAGGATCTTATTGATCAGCAGAAAGGAGGTTTCAATGTAGAGCCCTGGGACTGGAATTTCTATGCTGAGCAGGTAAGAAAAGCTAAATTCGATCTTGACGAGAGCCAGATAAAGCCTTATTTCGAAATCACAACGGTTCTCGAAAAAGGAGTTTTCTTTGCTGCTGAAAAATTCTATGGGCTGACTTTCAAAAAGAGAACAGATCTACCTGTGTACCATCCGGATGTAGTAACGTATGAAGTTTTTGATCATGATGGAAAATCTATCGCGATTTACTATTTAGATTTCTATACCCGAGATTCTAAAAATGGTGGAGCATGGATGAGTAATTTTGTTGAGCAGTCTTATTTATTAGGAACAAAACCTGTGATCGTAAACTGCTACAATTATCAGAAACCGGCTCCTGGAAAACCTTCATTAATCAGTTATGATGATGTTTCAACCATCTTCCATGAATTTGGTCACTCTATTCACGGAATGTTTGCAAGCCAGAAATACCCTTCTCTTTCAGGAACGAATGTACCGAGAGACTTTGTGGAGTTTCCATCTCAGATCAACGAGCACTGGGCTTTAGATCCTATGGTTCTGAAAAATTATGCCGTACATTATGAAACAAAACAGCCTATTCCTCAGGCTTTAGTAGATAAGATCAAAAAAGCATCTACTTTCAATCAGGGATATATGACAACTGAATTGGTTTCTGCTGCTGAACTGGATATGGATTGGCATACAGTAAGCAATGAGAGCCAGTTTATTCCAGTTCTGGATTTTGAAAAGCAGTCTTTAGCGAGCCATGGATTTAATTTGGCAACGGTTCCGCCAAGATACCATACTCCTTATTTTGCTCACATCTGGGGAGGTGGCTATTCTGCAGGATACTATGCTTATTTATGGTCTGAAACACTGGATAATGATGCATGGGAATGGATCAGTAAAAATGGCGGCTTAACCAGAGAAAATGGTGACCGTTTCAGAAAATATATTCTTTCCGTAGGAAATTCTGTAGACCTGAATCAGGCATTCAGAGATTTTACGGGACACGATCCGGATATCAAACCTTTATTAAGAAACAGAGGGTTTATTAAATAAATCTATGGGAAGCATTCTTTAACTAGAGTGCTTCTTTTTTTGCACATATTTGCGATAAATAAATTTTATATGTTTCGGCTGAAGCCGTTTCTACCGATATTCATTATTTTTGCGTTTCAATACTTAAAATACAATATATGGACTGTCCATGCTGTTCAGGAAAATCCTACGAAGAATGCTGTAAGCCTTATCATACCGGAGAAAAATATGCTCCCACTGCTGAAGCTCTGATGCGCTCAAGATTCTCTGCTTTTGCCATTCCGAATGGCGAATATCTGATGGAGACTACGCTTCCCGGAAAAAGAAAATACCACAATAAGAAAGACCTTCAGGAATGGGGAGAAATCAACCAATGGACAAAACTGGAAATCGTCCGGACACCTGCTTTAAATCATGTAGAATTTAAGGCTTATTATACGGATCAGGATGGTCATCCACAGGTTCATCATGAGTTTTCTGTTTTTCAGAAAATGCATGAACGCTGGTATTATGTTTCAGGGGAATTTTTGGATTAGTAAATGTATAGGAATGCTTTGCCTGTAGAACCACCCCGTCAAAAGAGGGGAATGCCAAGCATTTAATAGCTATTTGTACATTATAAATAAAAATAAGCCACAGATAAATAATTCTGTGGCTTATTTTTTATCTAAAAAATGTCCGGAAAAACCAGATATTTATATTGTTTTTTAGTGAGTGTCAGTTCCGTCAACTCCGTGAGCATGACCATGTGCCAACTCTTCTTCAGTTGCCGGACGAGTGCTTAAAACTTCTACATCGAAATCCAACACTTTTCCTGCCATTGGATGGTTAAGATCTGCAACTACAACTTCCGGAGTTACTTCTACCACGAATGCCTGGAAATTATTCCCCTGGTTATCAGATAAAGGTAAAATAGCACCGATTGGTGGAGTTCCTGATTCTTTAAACATATCAATTGGCAATTGAGCGATAGCGTCAGGCTGTCTTTCACCATAAGCTTCTTCAGGCTGAATTACAAATGCAGCTTTATCACCAGCTTTTAAACCTAAGATATTTTGTTCAAACTTTGGAATCATCATTCCCACACCATACAAAAATGTAAGTGGATTTTCTGCTGTTGTTTCTTCTACAAGAACTTTAGTTCCGTCCGCTTCGATAGTGTGAAGGATGTAACGTACAGCTACAACGTGATTGTTTTCGATTGTCATATTTTTTCTTTTTTTCGTGATTTCGTTTCACGATTAATGTTACAAATATAATGTTTTTGAAATGATTGTTCAGAGAAAAAAGCTAAAGAAAAATCTTAAAACAATGTCCCGCATTCTACTTCCCAGTCTTTCCTTCATCGCGCTTTTTCTGTCTCAGCACAAAGAGATACAAGCTTTCAACCTTTGTTCTTGCCCATGGTGTTTTTCTCAGAAACTTCAGAGAAGAGTTGATACTTGGGTTATCTGTAAAGCATTTTATATTGATCTGTTCGCCCAGCCTTTCGAAGCCTTGATAGTACTCTACCAACTCTTCAAGGATAGCATCCAGTCTTTTCCCGTGTAGAGGATCTTTGGACTGTTGTTCCATCTTTTTTTTGCAAAATTAATTTATTATTAGTTTATACGGAAATCCACCACTCTTCTTCTCTTTTTGTTTCTTATTTTTGATGAAGCAATTTCTTACCGATAAAAATATGAGCAAAAACAATGATGCAAACAGGAAAAAAAATAAAAAGCAGATTGATCAGAAAAAACGTAAGATACAGAATGCAGAAGCAGAAAGGAAAACACGTTTAAAACAAATTCTGGAAGATTTCAAAGCAAAAGAAAACGATAATCAGCCATAAAAATCAATCACTATTCAGCTTATTTACTTTAAACAACGATAAAATTTACATGAAAATTCTGCATACAGCCGACTGGCATTTGGGAAAAAGACTGGACCGCTTTTCAAGATTGGAAGAGCAAATTCTGGTCATGGAGGAGATTATAAAAATTGCTGATGAAGAACATGCAGAACTTATTCTTGTTGCAGGTGATCTTTTTGATAATTTTAATCCAGGTGTAGAAGCCGCTGAACTTTTTTATAAAACATTAAAACGTTTATCATTAAATGGAAAACGTCCTGTGATTGCTATTTCAGGTAATCATGATTCTCCAAGTTTAATCAATGCTCCTGATCCTTTGGCAAGGGAATGCGGAATTATTTTAATAGGCCATCCTAAAGCTGAGATTGCACCTTTCGGTACAGAATACTTCAACATTATCAATTCCAAAGAAGGTTTTATCGAACTGAAAATTGACGGGATAAACTTTCCTGTAAGAATTCTTCACACCCCTTTCGCGAATGAGATCCGTTTAAAGGAATACTTTGGAGAAAATAAAGAGGAAGAAATCAACAAAGTCCTTTCACAGACATGGAAAAATATTGCTGATGAGTTTTGTGATGATTCCGGTGTGAATCTTCTGACCGCTCATTTGTATATGAATAAAAGAGGGGCTGAAATTTTGGAAGAGCCGGAAGGAGAAAAACCGATTAAGATCGGGAATGCAGATCTTATTTTTTCGGACAGTATCCCGGAACAGATTCAGTATACGGCATTAGGCCACCTTCATGCTTTTCAAAATATCGGAACAAAGGAAAAACCTGTTATTTATTCATCTTCTCCCCTTTGTTACAGTTTCAGTGAAGCAGGACAGACGAAATATGTTTCCATTATTGATGCAGAACCGGGAAAAGTGGTTTCTTATGAGAAAAAAAAATTGACAAGTGGAAGAACTTTAGTCAGAAAAACATTTACTTCCATCGAAGATACTGTTCAATGGCTGAGTGAAAATCCCAATACGTTTATTGAGCTTACGCTGGAAAGTGAGACGTTTTTAACGGCTGATGAAAGAAGGTTAATTTATCAGTCCCACAACGGAATTGTTCACCTTATTCCCAAAGTAAGAAACCTGGAATTGGGAGAAAATCAAACCCATGAAATCAATTTAAGTCAGGATATTAATATTTTATTCAAAGATTATTTTAAATCTAGAAGCGGAGGGCAGGAAGCCAATGAAGAACTGATGAATTTGTTTAACGAAATTTTAAATGCATAAGCCATGATCCCTGTTCAATTAACTATCGAAGGACTTTACTCATATCAGGAGCGTCAGACTATTGATTTCCGAAATCTTACCGAAGCGGGATTATTTGGTATTTTCGGGGCAGTGGGTTCCGGAAAATCGTCAGTTCTTGAAGCAATTTCGTTTGCTTTATATGGAGAAACAGAGCGTCTGAACATGCGTGATAAAAGGGCTTACAACATGATGAATTTGAAATCAAACAGTTCTTATATAGAATTTGATTTTGTGAATTATGAGAATAAATTGTTCCGCGCTACCCGTGATTTCAAACGAAATTCAAAAAAATTCGAAGAAGTAAAGCCTAATGCCGTTACTTTTTATGAGAATATCAATGGAAGATGGATCCCCTTAGATCATTCAAATGCTGAATCTATTATTGGTTTAAGCTATTCCAACTTCAAAAGAACCATCATTATTCCGCAGGGGCAGTTCAAAGAATTCCTTGAATTGGGTGCCGCAGAAAGAACGAATATGATGAAGGAGATCTTTAATCTTCAAAAATTTGACCTTCAGAACAATGTTTCTGCACTGAATGTAAAAAACAGATCAGAACTCGATCAGCTGGAAGGACAGCTCAAAGGATTTGAAGAAATCAATGAAGGGAAAATCAAAATTCAGAAAGAGCAACTCACAGAAGAACAGAAACTTCTTTCTGAATCCAATGAAAAACTGGAAAAAATTTCTCAGACGTATCAACAGCTGAAAAACTTGAAAAGTGACTTCGACAGTTTACAGCAGAATAAAGAAAAATTCAATAAACTCTCTGAAGAAAAGCCCCAGATAGATGCTCTGGAAGCACAGGCGGAATTATACGACCGTACTTTCAGGCTTTTCAATCCTTTAATTATTGAGAAGAATAAACTTTCAAAAGAAATTTCGGATAAACAAAAGGAGAAAGAACAGCAGATCAAAAGCTGGCAGGAAACTGAAAAGGCTTTTAATGTCATAAAGGAACAGCTTGCAGTGCTTGAACCACAGTTTAAGGCATTGGAGCAATCCAGAATCCAGGAAAATGATCTGAACCTCATCATTCAAATCATCAGATTTTCTGAAGAAATTAAAGTTTTGAATGAAAGAACTCAAAAAGGTTCCGAGAAAGTAAAAGAAGTTGGTCTTCATAAAGAGAAAATTCAAAAGACAATTGATGAACTTTCTGCGCAGATTAAAACCTTAAAGGAACAAAAACTTGATTCTTCTCTGCTTTCTGAAGTGGGGAACTGGTTTATTCAGCAAAAAAACTTAAAAAAATCTCTGCAAGAACAAACCGAAAAGATTGAAAAACATCAAAAACAGATCGGAGAAATTGCAGAAGAAATAAAGCCTTTTGATTATACCGAGAATTATAAAGAAGATTTCAAAAGCAGGAAAGAAGCTTTAGAAACAAAGAAAAAGGAGTTTTCTCAGAAACTGGATCATCTTAAAATTCAAAAAGAACTTTCCCGTTTTGCCAGTGAGCTTCATGATGGTGAAAACTGTCCTCTTTGTGGTTCTAAAGAACATCCGCATATTGTGGAATTTCATGATGTGAATGCTGAACTGCTGGAAATTCAGGAAAAAATAACATCCGTGGAACAGGAAATTGCTGGTCTTCAAAAGCAGGAAGCAGAAATTGACAAAATTCTGGATCGAAAAAAGATCTTCGAGGAACAGTTTCTTTCAGAGCAAAAAATTGCCTTTCAAATTCAGGAAAATATTGAAAAACATATCCTGAATTTCACCTGGAAAAACTTCTCTCCTGATCAGGAAGAGGAGTTTGAAAAAAAACGTGCAGACTCTTTTATACTGGAAAAAAAGATTGAAGAAACGGAGCGCAATATAGCTGTAGAAAGGGAAAATCTGGATAGAGAAACCAAAACACTGGAAAAATATAAAAGTGCGCTGGAGGCTTTCCGTCTGGAAGAAGTTTCAAAGCAGGAGCAGATCAATATCAGCCGTTCCGGTCTTAAAATCCTGAATTGGAATCTGTATGGTCAAAAAGAAAAAACTGAAATTGAGGAAAAGTATCAAAAGCTGGTACAATCCAACAAAGAAACTGAAGAAAGTTATCAAAAAGCATTAGAGCAGGAAAAAATTCTTTCACCAAAATTGGCAGAGCAAAAAGCCATTGTTGCTCAGTCTGAAAAACAGATTACAGAACTTGAAAAGGAAATTTCCGCAAATGAAGAAACGATAGCCAAAGCTTTGGCAAATCAAAATTTCACAGAGTTCAAAGAGGTTGAGGATATTTTACTTCAGGAAATCAATATTGAATTAGTGAGAACGAAAGTTCAGCATTTCAAAGTTGAATTTGAAGCTTTAAAGAAATTCATTGGAGAGCTGGAATTGAAGCTGAAAGGACTTTCATTTGATAATGAACAGTTTTCTAAAGCTGAGCAGCAATTTCTCGAAGCGCAGAGTGAACAGAAAAAAAACAGTGATTCCGTAGTGACTAAAACGGCTGAAATAAACCGACTGGAACAGGAATTTATAAAAAAAGAAAGCCTTTTAAAAGACCTTGCAAAATTGCAAAAACGTTCGGAAAATTTAAAAATCATGATGAATCTGTTTAAAGGAGCTGGTTTTGTACAATATGTTTCTTCTATTTATCTGAGACAGCTTTGTGATCATGCCAATGTACGTTTTCACCGCATGACAAGAAATCAGTTGAGCCTTCAGCTTAATGAAAATAACGATTTTGAAATTATAGATTACCTCAACGAAGGGAAAAGCAGAAGTGTAAAAACACTTTCCGGAGGACAGGCATTTCAGGTATCGCTAAGTCTTGCTCTGGCACTGGCAGAAAGTGTTCAGGCTAACGCACAGGCAGATAAAAATTTCTTCTTTATTGATGAAGGTTTCGGGACTCAGGATACGGAATCTGTAAATATTGTATTTGAAACGCTCACCAATCTGATGAAAGAAAACAGGATTGTGGGAATTATTTCGCACGTTGAAGAGTTGAAAGAGAAAATTCCTACAGCTCTTAATATCATTAAAGACGAAGAAAGAGGAAGTCTGATTGAGATTGTTTAATAATGTATTTAAAATTACAAAAGCCACAAAAGAACATATCTTTTGTGGCTTTTACACCTCATACACTTATTATAGCCCTTTTACAACAGACTTTACTTCTTTTCCAAATAATTCAATAGACCTCATCATCACGTCATGTGCAGGATCTCCTACATCCATATGCCCGATAAATCTGGTAATCCCGAAAATCTCCTTCATATAAGCAATTTTATCTGCTACTTCTGCCGGACTTCCGATGAATAATGCTCCGTCTTTACTTCTTCCGCCCTCATACTGTGCTTTTGTGTAGGGAGCCCATCCTCTGGAAGACCCAATTCTGTCCATTTGAGATTTATAATTATGGAAATACCCATCTGTTACTTTCTGATCATCACTCACAAAAGTATGGGAATGAACCGCAATCTGCATTTTCGAAACATCATGCCCTGCTTTTTGGTATTCCTGTTTATAGAATTCGATCAGGTTTCTAAACTGAATCGGCATTCCTCCAATAATAGCCACCACTAAAGGCATTCCAAGTTGTGCTGCGCTCAAAACAGATTGGGGAGTTCCTCCAACAGCTCTCCAGATGGAAAGTTTTCCGTCATTTTTTGCTCTTGGGTAAACCGTTTGGTTCTGCATCGGAGCACGAAGTTTCCCTGACCAGCTTACATTTTCTTCGGAATTTATTTTCAGTAATAATTCTAATTTTTCGTCAAATAGCTGTTCATAATCATTCAATGAATAACCATACAAAGGAAATGATTCAATGAAGCTTCCACGTCCTACGAATATTTCTGCTCTTCCATCTGAAATAAGATCCAGCGTTGAAAAATCTTCATATACTTTTACCGGCTCTGAAGAGCTCAAAACAGTCACTCCACTGGCCAGTTTTATATTTTTTGTGATGCTTGCTGCCGCTGCCAAAACGATTTCCGGTGAAGAAACAGCATAATCCGGACGGTGATGTTCTCCCATAGCAAAAACATCAATTCCTACCTCATCCATGAATTTTACCTGATCCAGTATTTCACGGATCTTAATTCCTGCATCTCTATATTTTCCGGTAGACTGGTCTAAAGCCAAATCTCCGAACATTCCAATTCCTAATTCCATATTGTTGATTTTAGTGATACAAAATTACCACTATGAAAAATCAAAAACATTGATGTTTGTTAAGATCGGAAGTGCTGAGAGAAATGAGTAGAGCTTTTGTTGGGTAACGCAAAAGCACAAGAAATTTTTATCTTTATATTGTTTTAAGACGCAAGAAAAGCAAAGATGTTCAGCAAAGATTTGTGCATATAGTATTAGAGCTGTACAATTTTATCGCAGATAAAATCCTTGCGTCTTACAACATGAAGTATTCAATAGTCTTGCGCCTTTGCGTTTTTCAAAAATCCTAATCTTTTTTAGCGAAACAAAAAATCCAGCCTAAAGCTAGACTGGATTGTAATATTATTTCTTCAGATACAAATCAAAATAATCTGTGATTTTCTGCATCAGGTGAACTCTGTCTTTCCCGATCACGTTATGCGGATGTCCCGGATAGGTAAAATAATCCAGCTGAACGCCGTTATCCACAGCAGATTTAATGAATTTAATAGAATGCTGCCATACCACCACATCATCCTGAGCCCCATGAATCATCAGTAATTTTCCTTTCAGATTCTGAACTTTATCCAAAAGATTAGCCGTTGCATACCCCTGTGGATTTTCCTGAGGACTATCCATATATCTTTCTCCATACATGATTTCATACATGCTCCAGTCGATTACTGGTCCTCCTGCTACTCCTACTTTGAATACATCCGGCTTACGAAGCATGAAACTTGTCGTCATAAATCCTCCGAAGCTCCATCCATGGATTCCCATTTTTTCTCCATCTACATAAGGAAGAGACTTTAAGTACTCTACTCCTTTCATCTGGTCATTCATTTCTGTAGTTCCCAGGTTTCTGAATACAGCCTGCTCAAATTTTAGTCCACGGTTAGAAGAACCTCTTCCGTCCATTGTGAAAATGATATACCCATTCTGAGCCATATATTCATACCAAAGATTTCCTGAAGCCGGGAAAGTATTTGTGATCAGCTGCAAGTGCGGCCCGTTGTACAGATAAACAATTGTTGGATATTTTTTATTCGGATCAAAATTGGTTGGAAGAATGATCTTTCCGTACAAAGGAGTTCCGTCGTCAGCCTTTAATGTTACATTTTTAATTTCCGGTCTCTGATAATTTTTTAATGGATTTTCAGAAGTAAGGATATTCGTAGATTTTAAATTGGAAGTATTGATAATATTGGCAACTCTCGGTGAATTGGCATTGCTGTAAGCATCATACAGATAGTTTCCGTCACTGCTCAATGTTCCGATGTGCATTCCTTCTTCATTGTCCAGCCTTTGCATCTTGAAATTCGTCCAGTTGATTCTGTATAAATGTCTTTCTAAAGGCGTTTCTTTTGTTGAAGTAAAATAGATTTCCTTTTTCTTTTCATTGAATCCTAAAATATCAGTTACCAGCCAATCCCCTTTTGTAATCTGTGCTACCAATCCTTTTTCAAGACTGTAGTGGAACAAATGATTATATCCTGTTCTCTGGCTCTGCCAGATGAAGTCTGTGTTAGAATTCGGGAAGAAAGTAAGTGGATGCTGTGGCTCCACATATTTACTGTCTGTTTCTTCAAATAAAGTTTTCACCAATTCTCCTGTAGCAGCATCATACTGATTCATTTTCATATGATTCTGACCTCTGTTCAGTACCCCTACAAAAATGTATTTTGAATCCGGGCTCCATGTAACGGCCGTCAGATACTGATCTTTTTCACCTTCCACTTTTAAGAAAGTAGTAGCTTGGGTTTTAATATTGAAAACCCCTAATGTCACCTGGTGAGAAGTCTGACCAGCCATTGGGTATTTGATATTGTGATTGACAGCAGGCGTTACAGACCAGTCGATGATTGGGTAATCTGCTACCATGCTCTGATCCATTTTATAGAAAGCTACACTTTCAGAGTTCGGAGCAGGGAAAATTCCTGTATCAATTCCGAATTCATTTCTGTGAACGGCCTGCCCGCTGATGATATTTTCATTAGTTTCGTTGGTTACAGCAATGGTTTTCCCGTTTCTGTTGACAAATAAATTATTCTTTGTTGTGAAAGCAAAAGTCTGACCATCACCAAACATTTTTATGTTGGCAGCATCCTGATCAATGGTTGCCGTACTTTTTACTTTCCAATCGTTTCCTGATTTTTCAATCCACGACATTTTACCACCAGTAGTAAAATACCCATTTGAATTTCCTGTAAATTTAATGGGCGGAACAGCTTTCAGCTTATCATTGGAAAGGTTTCTGTTCAGTTGGTTCAACGAGATCAGAGTATCTTGCTTGTTGGTTTTCAAATCTGTGATCAGGTAACCGCCTTTTACTGCCTGGATATAAGATTTTCCGTCTGCAGCCCATGAAAACTGGGAAATATTTTTCACCGCAAGATTGGTTCTCATTCCATTTACAGCCTCCGCCATGGTAAACTTCTGGGTCTGGGCAAATGCTGAACTGCCTAAAACCAGCATCAATAAAGAAAATTTATGTAATTTCATTGTATAAAATTGAATCCACCAAAAATAAGAAATAAAAATCATTCGTTAAGAAATGTTAAATTAAAACATTCATAAAATAGAATTCATGGACTGAAAGAAATTATTCCTTAACTTAATAGTAGAATTTTTATAGGGATCAGAATAAGCTAATCCTGAATGGTCAATCCGCTGCACTTGTCAATTTTTGATTGTTGCAAAACAATAAATATTCACCATTCACTTGCAAAGCAAAATTGACTATTGACAAAAAAAATCATTTCTTATCCTATATCAATGACTTGTATAGGTGCTCTATCCTAAATTTGCATCATTAATAACAAACAAAAAATACAAAATACAATGGCTACAAAATGGATCTTAGACCCAACGCATAGTGAAATTACTTTCAAAGTAAAACACATGATGATCTCTAATGTAAAAGGAAGCTTCAGAACTTTCAATGCTGAAATTGAATCTGAAGACGAATTCTTTGCAAATGCAAAAACTACTGCTACTATCCAGACAGATTCTGTGTTCACTAACAATACAGACAGAGATAACCACTTAAAATCTGCAGAGTTCTTCAATGCTGAAGTACATCCTACCATCACTTTTGAATCTCAGGCATTAAACAATTCTATTGTTGGAAATCTTACCATCAACGGAATTACAAAACCTGTAAATCTTGATGTAGACTTCGGAGGAATCAACGTAGACCCATGGGGAAATACAAAAGCAGGTTTCTCTTTTGAAGGTAAAATCAGCAGAAAAGATTTTGGATTAAACTGGAATGCCGCTCTTGAAGCAGGAGGTGTAATGGTGAGTGATGATGTAAAAGTAGCTGGTGAATTACAGTTTGTAAAACAGGCATAGTAAATAACATATATTACAAAAGGTTCAGGGATTTTTCTAAAAGCCTTGAACCTTTTATTTTTTATAATCTTCAATATTTATGAACCTCAACGATCTTCAAAATATAAGCGACGGTTTCAAAAGCACACAGAGAATGCCTGTTTTATTTCTTGGACATGGTTCACCAATGAATGCCATTGAAGAGAATCAATTTGTACAGGGATTCAGAAAAGCAGCTACAGAAATTCCGAAACCCAATGCAATTCTTTGTATTTCTGCCCACTGGTATACAGCCGGAACTTTTGTAACGGCTATGGACATGCCAAAAACCATTCATGATTTTTATGGTTTTCCAAAAGCCCTTTTTGATGTGCAGTATCCAGCTCCGGGAAGTCCGGAATTAGCAAGAGAAACGGCAGAGCTCCTTCTTCCTATAGATGTGGAAGAAGATCACAGCTGGGGGCTGGATCATGGTGCATGGTCTGTTATCAGACATATGTATCCTGACGCGGATATTCCGGTGATCCAGCTGAGTATCGACCATACAAAACCTCCGCAATATCATTATGGCCTTGCCAAAAGACTGAATAAGCTTCGTGAAAAAGGTATCCTGATTATTGGAAGCGGAAATATTGTTCATAATCTCCGCCTTATCGACTGGAAAAATATCAATACAGTGGGAGCCGGCTGGGACTGGGCAGTGGAAGCACGTGAAAAAACCAACAACTGGCTTCTCGACGGTAATTTTCAGAATATTATTGATTATCAGAAGCAGGGAACTTTCTTACAATATGCTGTTCCTACACCTGATCATTATCTGCCTTTATTGTATACGTTAGGGTTGAAAGATCAGTCTGAAGAACTTACTTTATTCAATGATGAGCTTATTGGCGGATCATTGAGTATGACGAGTGTAAGAATCGGGTAGCCTACTCTTATTTTATATTTATATTAAAAATAAAAAGGAAAAGGAAATACCTCAGCTGAGATATTTCCTTTTCTTTTTATGAAATGAGTATTTATTGTACTGCTTTCAAAACATTGATGTTTCCATAGCCATAGCTTGAATTTACATTAGGATAGTATGTAGCAGACTGTCTCATTTTATTAAGTACCTGCTCTCTCGTCCATGATGGATTTTTAGCCCAAACCAAAGCAGCAATTCCCGCTGTAGCTGCTGTAGCTACTGAAGAACCGCCCACATAATCTGCCTGACCATTATAATAACTCAATACGGGAACGGTATTTCCTGAAGGTCTTTCCATCTGGAAGGTAAAGTCGATCTGGCTTCCTGAGTGGCAAACATCACATTTTTGGTTGGATGTATTCTCTTTTACCCCTGTTATAGCCTGTGTTTCTGACATGGATGCAGGGAAAATCACCCCAACAAAATTGGTAAAGCTGGTGGAAGTACCTCCCGCACAGAAAATCAATTTCCCTTTAGAATAGGCATATTTAACCCCGTCTTCAATTTTTCCAACAGAGAATATGTGCCCCATCGACATAGAGATGATCTTCACATTAGTATTGTTACCCAGATCTGTAAATGCTGTTTTCACAGCAGTCTGCTCACTGGAAGTTTCCAATACAACATTTTCTGCTGCTCTGTAGGCAATCAGATTGGCGTTATAAGCTACTCCCACCGGTAATCCTGAAGTATTTCTCGGAGCGGCCATTACGGAAGCCATTTTAGTTCCGTGCCCACACTGATCTCCGGATCCGTCTGAATTATACACTCCGAATTTACTGATCGTTCTTCCCGAAGAAGCTCCATTATTAAAACTTCCTCCCAATAAAGTCTGTTCAGGAGAAACCCCTGTATCAATAAGCCCTATGGTAACACCAGCTCCGGTACTGTAGCTCCATGCATCAGGAATATTATGTTTTGCAAAAGCCCATGGAATTTTTGCGCTTGGTGTTGTAGAAGTATAATCTGCTGCATTTAATGTTGCTGAAGAAAACCCACATCCTGATGAACCGCTTCCTGAAGATTTTGCGGCTGCATTGTATTGAGCTTCAAATTCAAAATAATGATAATCAGCCGGCTCTACGTATCGGATATTTTTCATTTGTCGAAGAGCAGCAATGGTTTCTTCTTTTTCAATCACCACATCCATCTGATTAAGATACTGATCTGAAAGAAGAAGGAAATTTCTTTCATCTTTTTCTTCATATTTTCTGATGACAGAAAGCACTTCTTTTTCCATATCACCATTGTTTGGAGATTTACTTCTGTCGAAATCATCTTTAGAAGCTCCAAAACCGATAGATACCATTTTGTTTCCACGGAAAATGGCGCTCCATACAAAATGATCCGATTCATTCTTCCAGTTGAAAGTGCCATCCGTTTTAATTGCCTGATTGATCCTTTCGTTGATCTGTTTTGCCGTCAACGGATCTTTCTGAGCCATTTCTGTTTTTACATTTTCGTTCTGAAGTTCTTCTCTGGAACACGAGTTCAGGGCAAAAAATATTGCCAGTAGGAATACAGTTTTTTTCATATGTTATAATTTTGGTTGGAGCCACAATATAACACTTTAACGGGAATTAAAAACTGAAAAGAAATGAATTTACCATTATATGAATATTAAATTAAAATACTTTCTCGTAGCACACACTTTGTTCTATTCCAACATATTGTCCGTAGTTGGAAATCTTGTAAAATCCACTTTTTTCATATACTGAGATGGCACTTTTCAAATCTCTGGAGGTTTCCAATACAGCTTTTTTAAAGTTCAATTCTGCTGCCCAGTTTTCCAATTCTTTTACAATAGCTGACCCTAGTCCTTGTTTTCTGAATTCAGTATTGGTAAACATTCTTTTTATTTCAACAGTATTTTCTGAGAATGGTTTAAAAGCACCACAAGCTGCAGGAATACCCTCTATATAAGCCACAACACAGTTTTTGATGGTATCAATGGTATTAAACTGAGCAAAGAAATCATCATTTTCTCCATTATGCTCAGACAAAGTAACATCGAGAGATTTTACAAGCTTTTGAAAGTCAACATTAAAGGAATCTGTTCTGAGGATATACATTTTTATTTGATTAAAAGATTAGTGTGGACAGAATCAAACCTTATAGGTTTCAAAAACCTATAAGGTTTAAAACCAATTAATATCATTTTTTTGACATTTAGTTAAAAACAAAAAAGCTCCCTTTCGGAAGCCCTTGTTTTATTTTTGATTAGTTGACAACAAATTTTCTTTCGTTAATCAATTCTGCAATTGCCAGCATATCTTTACCGATCAGTCTGTCGTCCTCAAGCTTGGCAACTTTAGTACGAAGTATTGCAAAATTTTCTTCAATCACTTTAGAACATTTCGCTGGTCTTCTGAATTCAAGTCCTTGAGCTGCAAACATCAACTCAACAGACAGAATATTCACAAGATTTCCAAGAACCTGATTGAATTTTCTTCCTGAAATACTTCCCATAGAAACATGGTCCTCCTGGCCTAAACTTGTAGGAATGGAATCGGCTGATGCAGGGAAACATAATGTTTTATTCTCTGTCACTAAAGCAGCTGAAGTATACTGAGGGATCATGAACCCTGAATTTAATCCTGAGCTTTCCGTCAATAATCTTGGAAGTCCGTATTTTCCTTCTAATAATAAATAGCTTCTTCTGTCTGAAATATTTCCCAATTCTGCAGCAGCAAGTGTAGCATAGTCCAATGGCAATGCCATCAGCTGTCCGTGGAAGTTTCCACCTGAAATAGATTCTTCAGCACTTAGTACAATTGGGTTATCCGTTACAGAGTTCAGTTCTGTTTCTGCCATGCCTTTAAGATGCTCAAAAGCGTTTCTGCTGGCTCCGTGAACCTGTGGTACACATCTCATAGAATAAGGATCCTGAACTCTCTCACAGTCTTCGTGAGCTTTCATATTTTGTGATCCTTTCAGGAATTTAAGCATTCTTGCGGCCACTTTTTTACTGCCTTCAAAAGGTCTGATCTCATGAAGTTCTTTTTTGAAAGGGCTTTCAGAGCCTCTGTAGGCCTCAAGACTCATGGCTGCTGTCATGTCTGCAAGGTCTAATAAATATTCAAACTTCTCCAATCCTTTGATAGCGTGGGCCAGGATAAACTGAGTTCCGTTGATTAATCCCAATCCTTCTTTTGGTCCTAGAGCTAAAGGCTCCAGATCATGCTTCTTAAGAACATCTATTGTTTCGGAAACCTGATCTCCCTCCCAAACCTGTCCTAACCCCAATAAAGGTAATACCAAGTGAGCAAGCGGTGCAAGGTCTCCTGAAGCCCCTACAGATCCTTGTTCAGGAACTACAGGGATGATGTCTTTTTCCAGCATCAGGATCATTCTTTCAATAACGTCCAGAGAAACTCCTGAAAACCCTTTTGAAAGGGCATGAACTTTAGCAATCATCATGATCTTGGAAAACTCTTTATCAATCGGTTTTCCAACTCCTACTGCGTGAGAAATAATCAGATTATATTGTAACTGTGCGGTCTCGTCAGCCGATATTTTAGTATCACATAACGGCCCAAATCCTGTGTTGATTCCATATACACATCTGTCGGACTCTACTATTTTCTGTACGTTTTTCTGAGATTTTAAAATTTGTTCCTTTGCTGCTTTATTCAGCTTGGCTTTATTTGGCTTTTTACAGATTTCCAGAACATCATGGAAAGTAAAAACATCTACTCCGTATATCATTTCTAAAAAATTTTCTTAAAATTACGCATTTAACAATAATTGGAAAAACTAAATTTCAATCTTGTAGATTTTTATAAAAAGAAGTAAATTAATTTATTACTTTTAGCCCCGAAAATTAAAACCAATAGACATGAGAATGAAAACTCTACTGCTTGCTTTATGCGTTGCAGGTACTACTGCTTTCGCGCAAAAAGTAAAATACTCCAAAGAAGAAAGAAAAGAAATGAACCGTTATCTGTTTAATGAAGGTTTCAATACGGCAACAGATAAAAAAGTTTCCACCATTATCTTAAAGGACAACACTGAACATCAGGGCTACAGTAAATCTTGGGAAAAACAGAGAGGGCAGATTCTTTCTATTACGATCGAAGATGTAGATACAAAAAAACCTATGAAATTTACTGCGGCAGATATTGCTGAAATGTATTTATACCCTACAGAGACTGAAAAATCTATAAAAGCAGCTAAATTTATTTCAAACATGAGAAATTACAGTACCAAAAAGTATGGTAAATCGGTGACCGATGATGCTGTTCCGTATGAAAATCAGATTGTTTCATTAAAGAATAAAAAGGAACCTAGAGCTTTTTTAATGCAGGTCATCAATCCTGAATTTAATGAACTTATTTCCGTTTACCATGATCCTTTTGCCTCAGAAACAGCTACTACAGGCTTTGCAGGCGCTCCCGCATTTGGCGGCGGCGTTATCAAGTCTTATTATGTAAGGAAAGGCAATAAGGTAATGTGGCTTCACAAAGATGATTTTGAAGATAACTATGACTTTTTGTTTGGAGACAATCCCGAATTCATGAAAAAATATCCAAAAAATTCTGTAGAATGGAACTATTTAAGCTTTCTTATCTACCAGTATACTGAAATGAACCACGGATAAAACGTTCAGTCAAAATACCGGAACCTGTAGAATCATCTGCAGGTTTTTCTTTTTTTAAATAGGGAAAGTTTCCTTAATTTTGTTGTATGAATCCTTCTTTAGAACTACAGCTCAAAACCTTACCATCCGAACCCGGCGTTTATCGTTATTATGATAAAAACGAACAGCTTTTGTATGTTGGGAAAGCTAAAAATCTGAAAAAAAGGGTTCTCTCCTATTTCAACAAAAATCTTTCCGGATACAGAATCAAAATAATGGTGGGTAAAATCCAGCGGCTGGAAACAACCATTGTAAACAGTGAATATGATGCCCTTTTATTGGAAAACAATCTGATCAAAGAACATCAGCCGTTTTACAATGTCATGCTGAAGGATGATAAAACCTATCCATGGATTTGCATCAAAAATGAAGATTTTCCGAGAATTTTTCTAACGAGAAACGTCATTAAAGACGGATCAGAATATTACGGACCCTATGCAAAAGTACGTCCTGCAAAGATCTTGTTGGATACCATAAAGCATATTTACAAGCTCAGAACCTGTAATCTGAATCTCTCTCCTTCCAAGATAGCAGACGGAAAATATAAAGTATGCCTGGAATATCATATCAAAAATTGTGAAGGACCATGTGAAGATCTTGAAAGCAAGGCAGATTATGATGAGAAAATAGATGCCATCCGCGGAATTATCAAAGGAGATTTCCGGAAAGCTAAAGATTATCTGGTCAATCAGATGATGAAGCTGGCTTCGAATCTTCAGTTTGAGGAAGCTCAGATCATTAAGGAAAGACTGGATATTTTAGAGGATTATCAGGCTAAAAATACAGTAGTCAACCCGAATATTGATGATGTGGATGTTTTCGGAATGACCAGTGATGAAACGGCAGCATATGTCAATTTCTTTAAAATCAGAAACGGAAATATCATCCAGAGTTTCACCACAGAAATCAAAAAGATTCTTGAAGAAACGGATGAAGATATTATGGAAGAAGCTTTGATTGAAATTCGCCAGAAATTCTCTTCTGATTCCAAAGAAGTTCTTTTACCATTTCATCTGTCTGTAGAAATTCCGAATGTTAAGCTGATTGTTCCTAAAGTAGGAGATAAAAAAAGAATTGTAGAGCTTTCTGAGAAGAATGCGAAAGAATACCGCCTGGAAAAGCTGAAACAGGTTCAGATTGTAGATCCTGAAAGGCATACCAACAGAATTATGGCAGAAATGCAAAAACTTCTGAGAATGCCTGTAGAACCAAGACATATTGAAGGGTTTGATAACTCAAATATCCAGGGAACCAATCCTGTATCTGCCTGTGTTGTTTTCAAAGATGGCAAGCCTAGTAAAGCAGATTATAGAATTTTCCATCCTAAAACAGTGGAAGGTCCCAATGATTTTGCAACCATGGAAGAAGTCATCTACCGCCGTTATAAAAGAATGCTTGATGAAGGTGAAAATCTTCCCCAGCTGATTCTGATAGACGGAGGAAAAGGACAGCTGTCTTCTGCTGTAAAGAGCCTGAGATTATTAGGGCTTTACGGAAAAATTACCATTGTAGGAATCGCTAAAAGGCTGGAAGAGATCTTTTTCCCGGAAGATCCTATTCCTTTATATCTGGATAAAAAATCCGAAACCTTGAAAATTCTTCAGCGTGTACGTGATGAAGCTCACCGATTTGGGGTGAAACATCACAGAACCAGAAGGAAAAATTCTACCATAAAATCTGAGCTGGAAGAAATTCCGGGGGTTGGAGAGAAAACTATTGAACTTCTTTTATCTAAATTAAAGTCTGTAAAACGCATTAAAGAGGCAAATCTGGAGACTCTGGAAGAAATTTTAGGGAAAAGTAAGGCAAAAGTAATTTGGGAGTTTTTTAATGCCAATTAATTGCGTTGTGGTATAAACTGTTAAATTTTCTTAATAAAAATCCACTTTTCATAGGATTTCACAACTATTTTCTATTTCATTAACAAGGGATAAAAAAGCAACAATTTTTCAAAGTAAAATGAAATAAAAATAACAAAACAAAGAAATAAATGAATATTTTATTAAATAATAGTATTATATATAATTTTTTCATAAATTAGTATTGTTAACTAATAACGATAATACTATGAAAATTATCCTCAATTTATAAATCTTTTTAACATTTCATTTGCCTTATAGATGCGAACTTATTTTCTCACATCTTTATGGTACTTGTTCTTTTCAAAAAAGATAAATCCTTATTTCAAATTTCCGGAACTATGAAAAACACATCAGCATATATACTGTAAAAGGCTCTTATTTTCAAGAGCCTTTTATATTTTTTTATTCTGATACTTGTTAAGATTATTTTGCCATAAATACCTCTTTGGAATATTTTCCGTCTGCCTGTGGAATATCTATCACAATATTTCCGTTTTCAAAATATCCTATTGTTGTACTTCCATTATCCAGCTTTACAATGAAAACAGAATCTTTAGAAGTAGTTTTAAATGCTGCAAATGGAACAGAACTGCCAGATTTAGCCAAAATAAACTGACTAGGATCAATCTGTATTTTCTGAAGGTTTATTTTCCCGTTTGAGAAATTACTAGATTCAGGAGTTGCTGTAGATTTTACAGATTCATCAGATGAATTGTGAGTAATAGTATTAGTAGTTGCAGAAGGCAATAGTGCAATAGGATTAGAAATCGGCATTTTTATTAAAGCTTCTCTCAAAGCATCCTGTAAGCCTTCTTCAAATTCTTTGATCTTTGAACCACCCTTAGCCTCCAGAATCATATTATTATTACAGTCTTTAAACTGTACTATTACTTTATTCTTGAATAAGCTTTTATCATTAATAACATCCGCATTCACTACATTACAGAAATTATTTCTGGCTTCTGAAGGCCAGTTATCTTTAATGACTGGAAGTATTATATATTTTTTACCTTTTAAAGCTTTGGTAAAAAAGTCTTTCAACCCATAATCCTCCTTAAATGTTTCAAATTTTTCAGGAACTGTCACATATTTATAGTCTGAAACTTTTTGTGCAAAAATCATTATTGAGCATACTGCCAACAAAAACGTTGATACCTTTTTCATTTTTATTATTTTAATCGTTTCTGAATGCTCCCATATCCAGCTTCAGCGAGAAGAAATTGGAATAGAAATTAGACCCGCCTATCCCTGAATTCGTAATGGCATAATCCAGTGTAAGCCCTCTGTATCTGATCCCAACACCTGCGCTTGGCTGGAAAGAAACTTTTCTTTTAAGATCTTCTATATCTGTAATAGACTGGAATCTGTTGATCCCCAATCTCACAAAAATCATTTTCTGATATCCCAGTTCAGCTCCGGCATATGGACTGATACTGGCAAAGTCTGTGGAAATCAATGAAGCAGTTTTAGCAAAATCTACATTAATACCTGCTTCCGGCAATACATACACACTGCTATTGATTTCAAATAATTTACTGGCACCCACATTCAGTTTGGGCATTGTAAGTTCCAGTTTATCTTTTGGTGCAGGGTTGAATTCTTCCCCGTTTACAACAGTAGAAAGTTCTTTCTGATTGATCGACCAGAAGTTGACGGTAGTGGTAATATCTCTTACCATACCTCCAAACTTCCATCCGCTATCTGCTTTATAAATAGCTCCCACATCAAAACCGAATCCATACCCGTTCGCAAATTTACCTACGTTTCTGTAGACAATTTTAGCATTCACCCCCACATCCAGTTTAGGATTGCCTCCCGGTCGGAATGCATAAGAAAGGATAGCAGCATAATCAGACTGAGAAAACTTGGTGATTTTATCATAATCAATATTCCCTTCCGAATCAATCATCTGGGTGGTATTCAAAATATTGTCTACCCCTAGTCTCACTACCGAAACACCAAAAACACCTTCTTCAAGTACTTTTGCATATGCCAGATAATCATATTTTGCGATAGACTCAAAGTATTCTGCGTGCATTGCTGCCGCCTGCCAGTCTTTTTCAATAGACATCAAACCTGCGGGGTTCCACATAGGTGCATATACATCATCCTGATTGGTGATTACTGCTCCTCCCATGGCAAGACCTCTTGCTCCGGCACCGATATTTAAGAATTCATTGGAATATTTCCTGATAATCTGAGATTGAGACAGCCCAAACAGCAGTGAAAATGCAAGTAAAAAATATTTTTTCATCATATAAATTTGATGCTTAGTTTAAGTTTTTAGTTTTTCTGGCTTTTATTAATCCATTTGCAATGATTGCCAGTATCATAACACCTGAAGCGACATAAAATATAGGGCTCATATGTTCTGATTCCCCAAAGATAAAAAAAGCTAGTATAATTCCGTAGACCGGTTCTAAATTAACTGTTAAAATTAAAGTAAAAGGTGATATATATTTCATTAAATTCACCGATTCCAGCATAGGAAAAGCAGTGAAAACACTTGCTAACAAGCATATTAACGCCAAATCTCTATAGTTTATTTCATTCATCTGAAAAATTTGACCCGAAATCAGATAGAATAACATTAAAATAAACCAACCACAGAAAATTTCATAAAAAATAATGTTTCCTGAACTCGTTTTACCAAACATTTTACCGTTAAAGACTGAAAAAATAGTCCCAAACACAGCACATAGGATTCCATAAATAATCCCTTCTTTAAAATGAAATTCTGTTTTGAAGATCAAAAGTATACAGGCCACAATAACGGTTCCCATTACTACTTCAGAAATATCTATCTTCCTTTTGAAAATAATAGGCTCCAGAATGGAAGCAAAAAGAGTAGACAGAGAAAGACAGCTTAAGGCAATAGAAACATTGGAAACTTTAATAGAATAAAAAAAACAATACCAATGAAGCGCCATAGCAAAACCAATAGCTGCCAGCTGAAAAAATATTTTTTTGGAAACCTTTATACTTTCCTTTTTAAACACTCTGATGAATACAAAAAGAAAAACAGAAGCAAACAGCATCCTGTAAAATACCAGAATTTGCGCATTGGCCTGAATCAATTTTCCCAAAATTGCAGTGAACCCCCACAAAAATACTATTAAGTGCAACCTGAAAAGTGCCAATTTATGCATAACCTATCTCCTTTTAATTTTAACCCTGCAAATTTACAAATCACAATTCCAAATATTGATAAAAAGATAGGTTTAATCTTAAAAAAGATAATAAAAATTTAAATAAGACATACGCCACAAAAAAACCCTGAAAATTTGTTAAACTTTCAGGGCCTTCAAATAATAAACTATTAAAAAAATAAACTAGGAACAGAGTAATTTTCGGAGGTTATCACCCTCCATTACTCTTATGTAAAGTTAGAAAAAATATAAATTATTTAAAAATATTTTTTAGTTAAAAATTTCACAATTTACTAAAAACCAAATAATTAAACATCTGTTTTACTTCCAATTCATATTCCTCATAAAAATAGTATCTTTAAGCGTAAAAAATTGAAAATTTTATGGACATCGAATTCAATAAACGAGAAGATCAGAACAGATTAAAATTATCTGAAATAAATCGCTTACTCACTGAAATCAAAAAAGGAGGAGGTGAGAAGAGGCTTCAAAAGCTTCGTGATGAAGGAAAAATGACAGCAAGAGAAAGGATAGATTATCTTCTCGATAAAGATTCAGATTCTATAGAAGTAGGTGCATTTGCAGGATACGAGATGTACCCGGAGCATGGAGGATGCCCTAGCGGAGGTGTTGTAGTAGTCATTGGATATGTTTCGGGAAGACAGTGTATTATTGTTGCCAATGATGCTTCTGTAAAGGCCGGTGCCTGGTTTCCCATCACAGGAAAGAAAAACCTGAGAGCACAGGAAATTGCCATGGAAAACAAACTTCCTATTATTTACCTTGTAGATTCTGCAGGAGTTTATCTGCCTATGCAGGATGAAATTTTCCCGGATAAAGAGCATTTTGGAAGAATTTTCAGAAATAATGCTAAGATGAGTTCTATGGGAATTATCCAGATCTCTGCCGTAATGGGCAGCTGTGTAGCTGGAGGAGCTTATCTTCCAATCATGAGTGATGAAGCCATGATTGTGGATAAAACAGGTTCTATTTTCCTTGCCGGAAGCTATCTTGTAAAGGCAGCAATCGGAGAAAGTATTGATAATGAAACATTAGGCGGAGCGACTACTCACTGTTCTATTTCTGGTGTAACAGATTATAAAGCGAAAGATGATAAAGATGCTTTAAATAGAATCAAAACCATCATGAAATCCATCGGAAGTACTGAGAAAGCAGGCTTTGACAGAATAGAAAGTTTCCCGCCAAAAGAAAATCCAGAAAATATTTTCGGAATTATGCCGGTTTCAAGAGCTGAGCAATATGACACCTTTGAAATTATCAAATGTATTGTTGATAATTCCGAGTATGACGAATATAAACCAGACTACGGTAAAAGTATCATCTGTGCAACAGCTAGAGTTGATGGTTGGTCTGTAGGAATTGTAGCCAATCAGAGAAAGCTGGTGAAAAGTGGAAAAGGAGAAATGCAGTTTGGAGGGGTAATTTATTCTGATTCTGCTGATAAAGCTACCCGATTCATTGCCAACTGTAATCAGAGAAAAATACCTTTAATCTTCTTACAGGATGTTACCGGATTCATGGTAGGTTCAAAATCAGAACATGGCGGAATCATCAAAGATGGCGCTAAAATGGTAAATGCTGTTTCGAATTCTGTAGTTCCTAAATTTACCATCATTACAGGAAATTCCTATGGAGCAGGAAACTACGCAATGTGTGGAAAAGCTTATGACCCTAGATTAATTGTTGCATGGCCTTGGGCAGATTTAGCCGTAATGGGGGGTGCACAAGCAGCAAAAGTATTAGCTCAGATCCAGGAATCTACCCTTAAAAAACAAGGGAAAGAAATCTCCGAAGAAGAGCATAACGAAATTCTGGATACGATTTCAAAGAAATATCAAAAACAGACTGAATCAACTTATGCAGCTGCAAGATTATGGACAGATGCAATTATTAACCCGGCAGATACCAGAAAATGGATTTCTATGGGTATTGAAGCGGCCAATCATTCTCCTATTACTGAAAAATTCAATTTAGGAGTAATACAGGTTTGATCATTCATAAATAAAAAATAAAATCGACTGTCTCAATGTGAGACAGCCGATTTTTTATTATTCTTTGAAAATAGAACGTATTCTATTTACCATATTCTTCTTTACAAAATTCTATTGGCCCGCCAAGTCTCATACAGCATTGATAGTAGCTCAGACAAATTCCATTAGGCCACCCTGGAGGATAGCACATTCTAAACTGCAATTCTTCCAGACATGCAGGTCCTGCACTTCCTTTAAGTGATTTTAAACTCTCTCTTGAAATCCTCACTAGATTTTTCATAGTTAATTAGTTTTAATTGTTTACTACTCTATTTAAGCTTTTCGGATAACGCTTGTCTAAAATACTATTTTTTCATCAATTGGTGAAATTTAATTAAAAGCTGGTTCGGTATAACGTTTTTCGATAAATGATAGGTCGACAACGCTGCGGGGTGCGAGGTATAGAGTTACTGGATTTGGAGTTCGGTATTAGGACGGGATAATCAGTCTATAGTTTTCAATATTGCAGATCAATTATTTCTTATGGAATATGGCAGACGTAAGGATACAACTCTATTTCCATTGTCTCATTCCACAGGAATCCGGATTATTTGATCATCTCTCTGCTATTCTAATTGTATAGAAAACCTTGTTTAGACTTCTAGGGAGTGACTAATGCTGTGGGATAAAAAAGTGTAATAATGGTAAAGACTATTACCCTATATGTATAAAACAAAAAAACCTTTATCGCAATGATAAAGGTTTTTTAAAAATAAAATAAAAACTGGCGGCGGCCTACTCTCCCGCGTTAGCAGTACCATCGGCGCTGGTGGGCTTAACTTCTGTGTTCGGAATGGGAACAGGTGAGCCCCACCGCTAAAACCACCCTAAAGAAGGTATATAAGGTTCAGTTGGAAGATCCTAGGGAAGAGGTAATAGCTGTTTCAACTGCTACCTGATACCTTGTATCTGTCATCTGATACCTGTTTTAATCGATAAAAACTTTCACAAAGACAAAACCTTCAATGCACATAAAGCACCTGGTTTATATTAGTAACCATAGACTATAAATCTACGGGTAATTAGTACTACTTGGCTATGACATTACTGTCTTTACACCTATAGCCTATCAACGTCGTCATCTACAACGACCCTTAAAAGATGTCTCATCTTGAGGCGAGTTTCGCACTTATATGCTTTCAGTGCTTATCTCTTCCAAACGTAGCTACTCAGCGGTGCACCTGGCGGTACAACTGATACACCAGAGGTTTGTTCAATTCGGTCCTCTCGTACTAGAATCAAGCCCTCTCAAACATCTAACGCCCGCAATAGATAGAGACCGAACTGTCTCACGACGTTCTGAACCCAGCTCGCGTGCCACTTTAATGGGCGAACAGCCCAACCCTTGGGACCTTCTCCAGCCCCAGGATGTGACGAGCCGACATCGAGGTGCCGAACCTCCCCGTCGATGTGAGCTCTTGGGGGAGACTAGCCTGTTATCCCCGGAGTACCTTTTATCCTATGAGCGATGGCCCTTCCATACGGAACCACCGGATCACTATGTCCTGCTTTCGCACCTGATCGACTTGTTGGTCTCACAGTCAAGCACCCTTATGCCATTACACTCTACGCACGGTTACCAAGCGTGCTGAGGGTACCTTTGAAAGCCTCCGTTACTCTTTTGGAGGCGACCACCCCAGTCAAACTACCCACCACGCAATGTCCTTCTTAAAGAAGTTAGGCTCCAAGTAAGTAAAGGGTGGTATTTCAACGTTGGCTCCACAAACACTAGCGTGCCTGCTTCAAAGCCTCCCACCTATCCTACACATTACTTACTCAAAGTCAATACGAAGTTATAGTAAAGGTTCACAGGGTCTTTTCGTCCCATTGCGGGTAATCGGCATCTTCACCGATACTACAATTTCACCGAGCTCGTGGCTGAGACAGTGCCCAGATCGTTACACCATTCGTGCAGGTCGGAACTTACCCGACAAGGAATTTCGCTACCTTAGGACCGTTATAGTTACGGCCGCCGTTTACTGGGGCTTCAGTTAATGCCTTCGGTTTAACCCTAAGCACCTTCCTTAACCTTCCAGCACCGGGCAGGTGTCAGACCCTATACAGCATCTTTCGATTTAGCAGAGTCCTGTGTTTTTGATAAACAGTCGCCTGGGCCTCTTCACTGCGGCCACCATTGCTGATGGCGTCTCTTCTTCCGAAGTTACGAGACTATTTTGCCTAGTTCCTTAGCCACGACTCACTCGAGCACCTTAGGATTCTCTCCTCGACCACCTGTGTCGGTTTTGGTACGGGTTGCTTCACTTCGGCTTTTCTTGGATCAGATTACACTGCAGCAGCTTCGCCCGAAGGCTAGGCCTTGACTATTCCGTCAGTCTCCAGCAGCTACATCCAACCGTCCCCTTTATTCGTGAGCAAGTATGGGAATATTAACCCATTGTCCATCCACTACCCCTTTCGGGTTCGCGTTAGGTCCCGACTAACCCTCAGCTGATTAGCATGGCTGAGGAAGCCTTGGTCTTTCGGTGAGCAGGTTTCTCGCCTGCTTTATCGTTACTTATGCCTACATTTTCTTTTCTATCCGCTCCACAATACCTCACAGTACTGCTTCGGCGCAAATAGAATGCTCTCCTACCAGATATATCTAAAATATAAATCCATAGCTTCGGTAATATGTTTATGCCCGATTATTATCCATGCCGGACCGCTCGACTAGTGAGCTGTTACGCACTCTTTAAATGAATGGCTGCTTCCAAGCCAACATCCTAGCTGTCAATGCAGTCCAACCGCGTTGCTTCAACTTAACATATATTTTGGGACCTTAGCTGTTGGTCTGGGTTCTTTCCCTCTCGGACATGGACCTTAGCACCCATGCCCTCACTGCCGACGAACATTTATTAGCATTCGGAGTTTGTCAGGAATTGGTAGGTGGTGAAACCCCCGCATCCAATCAGTAGCTCTACCTCTAATAAACTTAACATCGACGCTGCACCTAAATGCATTTCGGAGAGTACGAGCTATCTCCCAGTTTGATTGGCCTTTCACCCCTACCCACAGGTCATCCGAAGACTTTTCAACGTCAACCGGTTCGGTCCTCCACTCTGTGTTACCAGAGCTTCAACCTGCCCATGGGTAGATCACAAGGTTTCGCGTCTAATCCTACTAACTATGCGCCCTATTCAGACTCGCTTTCGCTCCGGCTCCGGTACTTAATACCTTAACCTCGCTAGTAAAATTAACTCGTAGGCTCATTATGCAAAAGGCACGCCGTCACAGCTTAATGCTGCTCCGACCGCTTGTAGGCGTACGGTTTCAGGTTCTATTTCACCCTTCTATTCGAAGTGCTTTTCACCTTTCCTTCACAGTACTTGTTCACTATCGGTCTTTCAGGAGTATTTAGCCTTGGAGGATGGTCCCCCCATATTCAGACAGGATTTCACGTGTCCCGCCCTACTCATTATCACTCAAATATGCCTTTCATATACGGGGCTATCACCCTCTATGGCTGTTCTTTCCAGAACATTCTATTAAACATATTAGCTTTTGGGCTAATCCGCTTTCGCTCGCCACTACTTACGGAATCTCTTCGATTTCTTTTCTCCGGGTACTTAGATGTTTCAGTTCTCCGGGTTTGCTCCTCCTAAGAGGTAATACATCTTCAATGTATTGGGTTGCCCCATTCGGACATCTGCGGATCAATTCGTGTGTGCCAATCCCCGCAGCTTTTCGCAGCTTACCACGTCCTTCTTCGCCTCTGAAAGCCTAGGCATCCGCCATACGCCCTTAACGATTTCTTTCCTATTGGTTACTCAAGCGCTTTATGCGCTCGGTTTTCTCTTTGTGATGTCTTTACCGTTAATGTCAATGATCTTTAATTCTTCTTTTCCGACTGATGAACAGATGTTGTTTTTGGCTCCATCCGTAACTTTTAAATCAATCTTCCAAAACTGTGGAGAATAAGGGAGTCGAACCCTTGACCTCCTGCGTGCAAGGCAGGCGCTCTAGCCAGCTGAGCTAATTCCCCGCTAGTAGACTAAGAGATTCAAGATGCTAGATTCAAGACTTTTTTACTTGGTAGTCTTGGCTCTTGGCTCTTTTATCTTCCCGTCTTTTTCAATTAGTAGTCTCGGGCAGGCTCGAACTGCCGACCTCTACATTATCAGTGTAGCGCTCTAACCAGCTGAGCTACGAGACTGTCTGTTTAGACTTATAGATCCTAGATGCTAGATACAAAACTTTCATTCGTCTTGGTTCTTGGCTCTGGGCTCTTGTATCTCTTCCCTATACTAATTTCTAGTGGGTTTTATTTTTTTATATATCTATAAGTAATGGGTAATGAGTAATTTTTTAAGATCCAATTACTTGGCTCTTTTCACTTTTACCTTTTTACTTATAAACCAACCAAACAAAAAACTAAAGCTATACTTTAAGTAAGTATATGTACTTGCGTACTGATTTTGTTTAACGTCATAAGACGCTCTAAAATGAGATGTTCCAGCCGCACCTTCCGGTACGGCTACCTTGTTACGACTTAGCCCTAGTTACCTGTTTTACCCTAGGCAGCTCCTGTTACGGTCACCGACTTCAGGTACCCCAGACTTCCATGGCTTGACGGGCGGTGTGTACAAGGCCCGGGAACGTATTCACCGCGCCATGGCTGATGCGCGATTACTAGCGATTCCAGCTTCATAGAGTCGAGTTGCAGACTCCAATCCGAACTGAGACCGGCTTTCGAGATTTGCATCACATCGCTGTGTAGCTGCCCTCTGTACCGGCCATTGTATTACGTGTGTGGCCCAAGGCGTAAGGGCCGTGATGATTTGACGTCATCCCCACCTTCCTCTCTACTTGCGTAGCAGTCTCACTAGAGTCCCCAACTTAATGATGGCAACTAGTGACAGGGGTGCGCTCGTTGCAGGACTTAACCTAACACCTCACGGCACGAGCTGACGACAACCATGCAGCACCTTGAAAAATGTCCGAAGAAAAGTCTATTTCTAACCTGTCATTTCCCATTTAAGCCTTGGTAAGGTTCCTCGCGTATCATCGAATTAAACCACATAATCCACCGCTTGTGCGGGGCCCCCGTCAATTCCTTTGAGTTTCATTCTTGCGAACGTACTCCCCAGGTGGCTAACTTATCACTTTCGCTTAGTCTCTGAATCCGAAAATCCAAAAACGAGTTAGCATCGTTTACGGCGTGGACTACCAGGGTATCTAATCCTGTTCGCTCCCCACGCTTTCGTCCATCAGCGTCAGTTGTTGCTTAGTAACCTGCCTTCGCAATTGGTGTTCTAAGTAATATCTATGCATTTCACGCTACACTACTTATTCCAGCTACTTCAACAACACTCAAGACCTGCAGTATCAATGGCAGTTTCACAGTTAAGCTGTGAGATTTCACCACTGACTTACAGATCCGCCTACGGACCCTTTAAACCCAATAAATCCGGATAACGCTTGCACCCTCCGTATTACCGCGGCTGCTGGCACGGAGTTAGCCGGTGCTTATTCGTATAGTACCTTCAGCTACCCTCACGAGGGTAGGTTTATCCCTATACAAAAGAAGTTTACAACCCATAGGGCCGTCGTCCTTCACGCGGGATGGCTGGATCAGGCTCGCACCCATTGTCCAATATTCCTCACTGCTGCCTCCCGTAGGAGTCTGGTCCGTGTCTCAGTACCAGTGTGGGGGATCACCCTCTCAGGCCCCCTAAAGATCGCAGACTTGGTGAG